>DIYS01000147.1 GCA_002429115.1 Saccharicrinis sp. UBA6048
GTTTTGGTGGTGGGCACATCACTTTTAGTCATGGTCATTTGCCAGTGCCGGCACCAGCCACTAAAATCATTTTTGAAAAGCATGAATTACCAGGCGAAATGGGGCCCATTGAAAGGGAACTCTGCACACCAACCGGTTCAGCCATATTAGCAGCGCTTAATGCGAAGCTGGGTAACAATAATGGATCTGAGATTATAAAAAAAGGAACATCACGAGGAGGGAAAGATTTTCCAATACCACCGTTAAAGTTAATTCTGGCGCAATAAAAAATGCCTGAGTTCAGCAGAGCTCAGGCATTAATTTTTATGGTAATCCGTAATGTTTGTTAAATGTAAACATTACCAATTTTAATCAGTTTTGGAATATTGATCAGCTTAATTTTACGACCATTCAGCTCTATTAATTTATCAGACTTAAACTCTGACAATAATCGAATAACAGATTCAGTAGCTGTTCCAACCATATTGGCCAACTCTTCGCGTGTTAATGATATTTGCAAAGTTCCGTCCTCATCCAGATCAAATGTATCCATAAGGAGTAACAGTACCTCTGCTAATCGTTCACGTACCGTCTTTTGTGCAATATCTGTTAAGAATTTGTTTGATTCACCCAGCTCACGACATGTTAACTTCATAAGTGACATTGCAAACTCTGGATTTACCTTTATCAAACTCGTAAGTACCTCTGCTGGTAAATAGCACAAAACAGCATCATTAACTACTTTGGAAGTGGTACATGCCAGCTCATCACTTACAACGGATCTGAAACCTATTAAGTCGCCTTCTTTGGCGAACCGGATAATCTGTTCTTTCCCATCAAAACCGGTCTTATAAATCTTCAAGATCCCTTTTATCACAATGTATGCACCATTAATGCGGCTACCTTCGTGGTAAAGAATATTCCCACGTTTGTGAAGCGTACAACTCATCGACTGGGCCAGAATATCAATCTCCTCCTCTGTCAAACCGCTAAAAATTTCATACGACAGTAAATCTACTTCATCGCTGAAAGGAACACTTTGAATATTTTTCATAACTTGACTAACAACAGAATGAATAAAAAAGTGATAAATGTCATAATTTTCAGGGCAAAGATATAAAAAGGTCGGATATTTACATCACCTCAAATATTTAAATATATTAATATATGAAAACATCTACAAAAATTCAATGGACAGGAAACATGTCGTGGGAAACAGAATTATTTGGTCACAAACTAATCCTCGATGCAGGAGAGGAGAACGGTGGAGATAACAAAGGGCCACGACCAAAGATCCTTATGTTAACAGCCTTAGCAGGTTGCACGGGTATGGATGTGGTATCAATTTTAAAAAAAATGCGTGTAGAAGTTGAAGATATACAGATATTTGTAGAAGGAGACTTAACGGAGGAGCATCCGAAATACTATGAAAAGATGCATGTTATTTACGAGTTTAAAGGTAAAAATTTACCTATAGAAAAACTTGAGAAAGCAGTCAGCCTATCAGAGGAAAGATACTGCGGCGTATCGGCGCTTTATAAAAAAGCGATACCAGTTACAACAGAAATAAGAGTGATTGAATAGGTTGAAAAAATGTTTTTAAACATCAAATCAAACGGTGTTAAAAAACCTTTAAAAGAAAACCCTGCTCTCTAAGAACAGGGTTTTGCTATATCTTTTCGTCATTAAGTATTACTTACCTGCTGACTTAAACTGATCGAGGAAGCGCTTATCATTTTCAAAGAACAGGCGAATATCTTTAATCTGATACTTCAACATGGTAATACGTTCGATACCCATACCAAAAGCAAAGCCGGTGTATTCATTACTATCAATTCCGCTTGCTTCCAACACTGCCGGATCAACCATTCCACAACCTAAAATTTCAACCCAACCGGTATACTTACATACATTACATCCTTTACCTCCACACAAACTACATGAGATATCCATTTCAGCCGATGGCTCTGTAAACGGGAAATAAGATGGACGTAATCGAATCTTGGTATCCGCACCAAACAACTCCTTAGAGAAATAAAGTAAGGTCTGCTTTAAATCGGCAAACGATACGTTTTTGTCGATATACAATCCCTCCACCTGATGGAAAATACAGTGAGCGCGTGCAGAAATGGCCTCATTACGGAATACACGCCCCGGGAAAATCGCGCGAATAGGTGGTCGTTGTTTTTCCATTACGCGCACCTGTACCGATGATGTATGTGTACGTAATAAAACATCCGGATTTGTTGCAATGAAGAACGTATCCTGCATATCGCGTGCCGGGTGCTCTGGCGGGAAGTTTAATGCTTCAAATACGTGGTGATCATCTTCAATCTCAGGACCGTCAGCTACTGTAAAGCCAAGACGGGAAAAAATTTCAACTATCTCATTTTTAACAATTGATAGTGGATGGCGGCTACCTAACTCGAAAGATGTACCAGGCAAGGTAAGGTCTGTTCCGACTTCTCCCTGTCCATTTGAGGCAAATCCTTCTTTAAGCTCATTGATTTTATCCAGAGCCTGCGTTTTTAAGACATTTAAAACTTTACCCACTTCGCGCTTCTGCTCATTAGGAATCGTCTTAAACTCATCAAAAAGCTGAGAAACTAAACCCTTCTTACTTAAATACTTAATTCTCAATTGCTCCGCCTCTTCTACTGAACTTGCAGCAAGGCCTTTTATTTCCTCAACTAGTTGATTGATTCTATCTAACATGACTCTTTATTTACTTTAAAATAGCGACTTGCAAAATTAATAAAACGATTGGTATGATTGATTGAACAACTCATTATTTTTTAATGATATCAATCGTTTTAATACGAATTTCCCTTATAGGCCGATCGACTGCATATGTTTTCTCTGCTGCAATACGATCCACCACATCCATGCCTTTGGTCACCCAGCCAAACACAGTATAGTCACCATCGAGGTATGGCGCACCTCCTGCGCTTGTATAAGCCTGTCGTTGTTCAGCGGTGTATTTCATCTTCTTTTCCTCTTCCAGATCATCCAGCTCAGCATCGCTAAAATGACGCCCTGAAATAATAAAAAATTGCGAACCATCACTCCGGTTATGTTTGTTTCGATCTTCGGGTAATTTAGAAGCCGCAATCATTCCACGCTTATGAAACAGGCCTGGAACAATATTCATTGGCAAAGTATATCCCGGACCCTGCCAGCCAACCACATCGTCTTTTTTGGCATATTTTGAATCGGCTGCGCCAGTCTGAATCAGGAAATCATTGATGACCCTGTGAACCAATAAACTATCGTAAAAATTATCGCTCACCAGCTTGATAAAATTATCCCGATATTTTGGCGTTTTATCAGACAATGCTATCTCAATATTCCCCATATTGGTTCTGATACTAAAACCTTTAACTTTCTTATGTGAGATGTATGTTTTAGTGGTTTTATTACGAAGATCGTAAATCGACTTTGGCTGTTTTAACTGGTTATTTACAAGTTTATTAATCCATTTAGCTTCCAATATACGCTTGCCATCCTTAACATCCTGGGCAACCCCAGCCAGGCGATGTGATTTTGAAAAAACCGGCTTTCCACTTTTAAACGAAGCGAAGTAAGTTTTATAACTTATGCTATCATTTGTTACCAAATCCGAATTGACACCTTGGCTAACATATAGTTTCCGTTCCTTACGATACAATTGATAAATCGAATCAACCTTAAATGTGGCATCTTTGATACTTAGGTAATTCAGATTCTTCCGGTTTACCTTAAGTATAACCAAATCAAGATTCAGGTCATAAGCTACAAAACCTTTGACATAGCTGAAATCTTCAAGATCCATTGGTGACGCCTTCACTTTATAGGCGCCTTGGATAAAACTAAGGTTAGTAACCACTAAATCAGGTGCCACATAAAATCCATAACTGTCTTTGAGTCGTCTGGTATAATGATCGAAGGTTCGCAAACTCACAATTGCCTTGGCATTATCCTGGTATGAGCCTTTAAAGGTATCAACAACGGCCTTCTCTCCTTTTTTACCCGATTGGCAAGCTATTAATGAAAATACAGCAAATACAATTATCAGAAATCTCATCATAGTTCTCCGTAACAAAAAGCTTATTAAATATTTAAGGTCAAATGGTTTAATTCAGAATTATAGCCTGACAATATTGACTTTAATTTTCACATCGGTATATGGCCGACTGTGTTTATCAACTTTCAAGGCAGCAATCTTATTCACAACACTTAATCCTTCAACAACTTCCCCAAACACCGTATAATCACCATCCAGTTCAGGTGTTCCTCCAATGCTTGAATAGATTTCTCGTTGCTTTTCAGTAAACTCAATCTTATCTGATATGCTATAATGGAAATTTATCTTGTCCTTTATCTCACGCAGTAATTTATTAAAAGCTTTTGGATCTTCTTGTTTTAGTCGCGCCAGCTCTTCTTTATGCGGTAAATAATATTGTCTCTTCAATTCGATCTTAATCGGATTATTCGTTGCTTTTTCAATCAAGTCAAGTTCTTCAGTGGTATACTTTCGTCCTTGTACAATATAAAACTGAGAAATATCCGACATCTTAAAATGATTCACTTCCTCCGGTTGCCGAGGGGCACAGATGGCTCCACGCTTGTGGTAACAGTTGTCATGATACTCCGCATCAATATTAATGGCTTTACCATAACCAATAGCCCTGCCGGGGGCTGCATTACGCGAATCTGACGATCCACCCTGAATAACGAATCCTTTAACCACTCTGTAGAACAATGTCCCGTCGAAATGCTTCTCTCCAACCAGCTTCAAAAAGTTATCCCGGTGATTGGGTGTTTCATTGTACAATTTGATTTTCATGTTACCCATATTGGTTGAAATAGTAACGTAAAAAACAGGCTCTTGTGCCTTAACTAACGCTACCAAAAACAAAACCAATACGAGTGTAATTGCTCTTTGCATAACTATCATTTAAAGGAGCTTGCAAGATAGTAAAAAAACAATCCGGCAGATGAAACACTACTCACCTGCCGGATTATCTTATAAAAGTTTATCTTCTTATTTTATCACTTTCACGCTGATGATCTTTACATCCTCCAGCGGACGATCCTGCTGATTTGTATTAACAACAGCAATGGCATCAATTATTTCTAAACCTTCAACTACTTCTCCAAATACTGTGTAACTGTCATCTAAATGTGGTACGCCACCAACTGTTCTGTATACTTCTTTTACCTCGTCAGGAATACTCAACTTAGGCTGATCAGCCAGTTTTTTATCAACTTTTTCTTCAATCTTGACACGCATAGCCATAAATGCCTCCTGGTTACCCGACTCCTGAATCGACTGAAGTGTATCTTTATACGACTCTAATGTTTCATAGAAAAGCTGCTGGCGTTTCATATTCTCGTAACGCTTCTCAATTTCAATAAAACCTTCATCGTTATAGGTTTTTCCCTGAACAATGTAGAATTGTGAACCGGATGATTTCTTTTCTGGATTTACATTATCTCCCATGCGGGCTGCAGCCAGTGCACCTTTTTTATGGAATAACGTAGGGTAATCAATTTCAGCTGGTACCTGATAGCCAGGACCACCATTGCCTAACATTGCGTCAGGTGCTGCATCTTTTGATTCCGGATCACCCCCCTGAATCATAAATTCGTTAATGACACGATGAAAAAGTAGTCCATCATAAAAACCCTCTTCCGCTAATTTTACGAAGTTATCACGGTGCTGAGGCGTTTCATCATACAGTTTGATTTTCATATCACCTTTTGACGTTTCCATCAAAAGCATTACTCCATCTTTAGGAGCGTTACATGCTGTGAAGATAAACACAGCCATTACAATAGTAATTATCGACTTCATTATTTTATTAATTTGTTCAATCTTAGTTAAATTCAACTGTCTTGAAATATTCTATTAAACCTTTTTTTATTAATTGATTCTGAAATGATGGCATCATCGATTTTAACTTTGATGAAGCTTTAAACAATGGAAATCCTTCATTGTCAATCCCTGTTTCTTTAATGTATCCCTGACGCACAAGAATTCTGCACCTCGCCACATTTATCAGATCCATCTTCTCTGTTTTGGAATACTCTCTGAAACCCCATCCCATTTCCTGAATACCAAGAACAAATAATATAAACTCATATTCTGCACTCACCTTAAAATGCTTACTGACTCGCAAAATCAGTTTATCCCACTCTTGTTCAAATTCTTCACTTGTCATTTCATTCATACTTCAAAAATATATAAACCCTGCCAAATTACATTGATGAAACAGTGTTAATATAAAAATGTTGATCAGAACAGCTACCAAAAAAGAAAGCCGCTATTTCAAGCGGCCTCCTCATTATATATTTTTCAATTACAGATTATCCAAAACTTCCGTAACCGTATTTCATCAGATCTGTTCGTGGATTAATCACCAACACCGGCATTTTTGCACTATTGGCAATAATATACTGCTCGTAAGCACCCAAAACATAATCATGAAAAGCGATGTCTCTTGTAGTCATCACCAAAACAAGATCAGCATCAATCTTTTCAGAGAATTGAATGGTTTCCTGTGAGAATGATGCATCACCCTCAGAAAGAACCAATTCATAATCCACTCCCTTTTCGTCCAGGTATTTCTTGCAAAATACGACATTGGCTTTCGTCCGGCTATCAATGATACCTTCTTTAGTTGCCGATGCGTAGATATATACTTTTGGCTTAGAGAACTGATACATAAACTGTACCCACTTCAACTTCTCTTTATTTTCTGATTTGTAGTCAATCGGGAAAACTATTTTCTGGTAATCTTCGCGTTTAGGCGCCGACTGTACTACCAGGTAAGGCACTTTAGAACCAACAATTACTTTAAGTGCCCAGCTTCCAGTCAGCTTTTGCAAACCTTTCATTCCATGCGTACCCATTACTACAAGGATGCAATTAAGCTCATCAACGACCAAATTAATGGTTTTAAAAATCGTACCTTCTTTCACTGAGACCTGTGGCAATACTCCCCAATTTGACTCAATTTCTTTTGCTCGTTCTGCTATTTTTGCTTCCAATTCAGAAATTTGCTCTTCCTTTTTAGCAATATGTAACAAGTGAATATTGGCATCTAATTCCTTTGATATTTTTATGGCATGCTGCACCGCATTGTCTGCAACAACCGTAAAATCATAAGGAATAAGAATTGTGTTCTTTGGTGTATCCATAAAAAGCTCTCCTGAATGTTCTTTATTAACGGAATAAATATAGTATTTTTGATTCTAATTGCAAGTAAGGGACGAGTCATCATTTAATATGCCGAAGGGATTATTCAACATATCAACATTTTCGTATTTACTTTTCAAAAAAAAAATAATTAACGCAATTGTATACGCAAGTGTTGCGCTTTTGTTTACAAAAACTTCATTTGCGCAAACAAATGATGTGTCTATAGCTGTCGAAGTTTCAGAAGACACCTATCAACTCGATAATGGAAATAAGGTGCTTATCACTGAGCATTCCTTCTTTATTCACTGGTATACCGACTCAGCTAACCAAAGCAAATTTCGTTATCGACTTATCCCCTATTCCGAAGAGTGGAGCAGGTGGTCTTTTCAAAATTCAACTGCCTATTTTAATATAGATGATGGCAATTATTTGTTTTTACTAGAGTCTGAAAACGGAGAAACACTCGAAGCTAATATTGAAGTTTCGTTACCTCTATGGCGACAAACTTACTTTCACATAATAAGTATCGTTTTCCTTAGTTTTATCGGTTTCGGTAGCATTGTACTCTTGTTTAAACAACGTATCCGAAAGATTACCGACCGCCTTGAAAATGAATTTCACAAGGCTTTCAGAATAAGGCAAAAAGCGCGTGAAAAAACGCGGGGAGCCGTTGCTCAATCAGTTAAAGCACAGGCTCGAATAAGATCCAGAAAATACAAAAAGGTAACTGTTCTATTTGCCGACATACAAGGCTTCACCAAAATTGTAGAACACATCAATCCGGAAACGCTGATTGACGAACTGGATCGTTTCTTCTTTTTCTTTGACGGCGTTGTTGAGAAATATAATATCGAAAAGATTAAAACCATTGGTGATGCCTATATGTGTGCCGGAGGCATTCCGAATATTAATCGCACCAATCCTGTAGAGGTTGTGCTGGCTGGCCTTGAGATGCAGAAATTCATGCATGACAGTAAAGAAAAGCATCGCACAGAGTTAGGTTTTTGGGAATTGAGGGTTGGTATTCATACCGGCCCGGTTATTTCAGGAGAGATTGGTCGTAAGAATGTGTCCTTCGATATCTGGGGCGACACGGTTAACATAGCCTCCCGAATGGAAAGCTCCAGCGCAGCCGGTATGATTAACATTACAGGCGTTACTTATGAGCTGATTAAGGATTTCTTTGAATGCGATTACCGGGGCAAAATGCCAATTAAATACAAAGGCGAAACAGACATGTATTTTGTCCGACGTATTAAACCTGAACTGTCGAAGGATAAGGCAGGTAATTTCCCTAACCGTGAATTCAATATTAAGTTGCAGCACATTCGCTTTAATGATCTGGAAGAGTTTATTTTAACCAAACTCGAAAGTGAATTAACGCCGGGTATGTTCTACCATAATAAAGCACATACACAAGATGTACTAACGCAAGTAGAAATCATTGCCCGTGGCGAAAAAGTCTCAAGTGAAGATTTGTTACTCTTAAAAACAGCTGCCCTCTTACATGATATTGGCTTTATTGTAGAATATACCAACCACGAGGATAACAGCATTAGTTTTGCCAAAGAAATATTACCAAACTATTTATACGAAAACTACCAGATCGATCAGGTTGTAGAATTAATAAATGTTACCAGGGTTGGTCGTAAACCTAAAAATTATCTGGAAAAAATACTAAAAGATGCTGACCTCGATTACCTGGGCCGGGCAGATTTTATTCCTGTGTCCGACAATTTATACAAAGAACTGAATGCACATAATGGCTCAATGACCTTAGAAGATTGGAATAAAAAACAATTTGAGTTTATTTCAAATCACACCTATTATACAGCCACAGCCCGCAATCTAAGACAAGTAAATAAGGAACGTCAGCTACAAAAACTCAAAATGCTTGTTTCTGAATAACACGACTATTTTTATATTTTCTCTATATTTGCTTTATTCTTAAAATAAATAAGTAGGAAAATGGCTAAAAACTTCGAACCAGAAAATAAGCTGCCTAACATGATTGGGCCTGGCACAAAAATAAAAGGAGATATCGAAACAAATGGTGATATCAAAATTGATGGAGCTATTGAAGGTAATATCATTTCGAAAGGAAAGGTATTGGTAGGGCAAAACGGAACTGTAACTGGTGAAGTTAAATGTACCAATTGCGATATTTATGGAACATTCGACGGTAAGTTGACTGTTAGCGAACTATTATCGTTGAAAGCTTCGAGTAAATTACATGGCGATGTTACAACCAGCAAATTATCAATAGAGCCTGGTGCTGTATTTACCGGTACATGTAATATGGACGAAAAAGTTCAGCAGCCAATTGCGGGTAATGCAAATGCCAAAAAGTAAAACAGCAATTCAAACATCGTTTAGCTATTTAATAGCCGCCTTTTCAATTATTGCAATTGAGTGGTTTATAACTGAATGGGCAAAAATAAATATGAAGAAGGTAATACCGGGAATGATATTTCTTACCGGACTTTACCTTCTTTTTTATTACGCCTTTGTTTTTGTTCAAAAAAAGCACAGCACCAACAGCGGATTTATCTTACTGGGAATGATGCTATTAAAGATGTGTTTTATAATCGTGTTTTTATTTCTTTTTCTAAATCCAATGGATAATGGAAACAAAAGGGAAATACTATTGTTTTTAATGAACTATTTCGCGCTTCTGACCGTTGATATCACCATTAAGTTGCGCTTAATGAAATAAGAATAAAAACAGCACCTAGTTATATTTAATGCAACATATACGATTATTCATTGCTCTGTCAGTTCTGTGGGCAATTACCCAAAACAGCTTTGCTGCCGATACTCACGGTGATGATTCCGAGAAGGAATTTGACCCGATGGAAATGATCATGCACCACATTGCCGATTCTCATGAGTGGCATGTTGTTTCGTATAACAGCAATGGTGAAGAAAAACACATCACCATACCTCTACCAGTCATTTTGATAGATAACGGGCTTCATGTGTTTATGTCGTCTGCGTTTCATCATGGCGAAGAACTTGTAAAAAAGGGAGATACTTATTACAAGTTGTATCACGGAAAAATTTATCGAACAGATGCCAGTGGAACAATTGCGTATGATGATAATCATGAAGTAACTAATTCTAAACCACTTGACTTTTCAATTACACGTAATGTGGCCTCTATGTGGTTAAGCATTATACTAATCATATGGCTGTTCACAAGTGCTGCTAAACGATACAGAGGACCTCCTTCAGCACCCAAAGGCGTTCAGTCATTTGTAGAACCATTGATTTTATTTGTTCGCGATGATATAGCCTATGCTCAAATAGATAAGCATAAAGCTGATCGATTTTTACCATTTCTGTTAACCCTTTTCTTTTTCATATGGATTAATAACCTGCTAGGATTGATCCCATTCTTCCCGGGAGGTAGCAACCTCACTGGTAACATATCGCTAACCTTGGTGTTAGCACTCATTACTTTCTTCGTTACAAATTTTAGTGGTACTAAAAGCTATTGGGGCCATATCTTTTGGATGCCCGGCGTTCCGGTACCAATCCGTTTATTACTTTCGGTCATCGAATTTATCGGGCTGTTCACAAAACCATTTGCCCTGATGATTCGTTTATTGGCTAACATCACAGCCGGACACATCATTATCCTGAGTTTATTCTCATTAATATTTGTCATGAAATCAATAGCCATTGCACCGGTATCAGTACTGATGGTCCTGATGATGTTTATGTTGGAATTATTAGTTGCAGTATTGCAAGCATATATATTTACCTTATTGTCGGCCTTGTTTATTGGCATGGCTGTAGCAAGTGAAGAACATTAATAGTTAATATTTTTAAACGTAATACAATGGAAGGTTTATCATTAACCACAATCGGATTAGGCTTAATCATCTCCGGAGCCGCTTATGGAATTGGTCGAATTGCTCAAAGCGCCATGGAAGCGATGGGACGTCAGCCAGAAATTAGTTCTAAAATTCAGACTGCAATGATTATTGCTGCTGCCCTTATTGAAGGTGCTGCCCTATTTGCGATTGTAGTTGCTTTGATGAAAGGATAAAACTGAACGGATATGGGATTGTTAACGCCAGATCCCGGTTTAGTCTTTTGGTCAGCACTCACATTCGGACTGCTGGTTTTCATTCTTAAACGTTACGCCTGGAAACCAATATTGCATGCTGTAAAATCACGTGAAGAGACGATAGAGTATGCATTAGCAGAAGCCGAAAAGGCCAAGGCTGAAGTGGAAGATTTAAATGCCACTAAAATTCAGATTATGAATGAAGCCAAAGATGAGCGTGATACCTTGATCAAAGAAGCCAGGGATTTAAAACAATCAATGCTGGATGATGCTAAGCACAAAGCGCAGGAAGAAGCCGATAAAATTATTGCTTCTGCCCGAATGCAAATTGAGCGCGAGAAGAACGAGGCCATCCTTCAATTGAAAGAAAAAGTTGCAGAATTCTCTGTTGATATTGCCGGTAAGCTGTTGGAAGAAGAACTTCAGACAACAGACAAACAAAAAGCGATTATCGACAAATATCTGCAAGAAGTAAATTTTAATTAATAATTAGTCGAGACTCGACTATTATGTGATAATTTGGTAGTTGTACAACAACTGCCATTAAGTAGAACACCATTCTGATTAGAAGAGGATGAACAGAAGTTTAATAGCAGACCGGTATGCCAAAGCTCTTTTTAAGCTTGCTGAAGAGCAAAAAGAGTTGGAGCGAATTTATGAGGATGTTAATCTACTGCAGTCTTATTGTAAAGAGGCAGAAGGATTTACTGATTTACTGAGCACTCCTGCTATTAAGCCCGCTCAAAAAAAGCAGGCATTTCATTCTGTATTGGAAGGTAAGGTGGCCAAAAGCACACTCAATTTATTGGATTTGCTGATTGCCAATAACCGCGAGGTTCTGCTTGAAGATATCAACAGACGTTTTAATTGGTTGTATAAAAACAAGAAAGGCATCAAAGAAATAACGGTATTTACAGCTGTTGAATTTGATGATCAGCAACTCGCTGTTCTTGATCAGTTTTTAAAAGACCAGTTTAAAGCGCCTATTGAGCTGTGCGTAAAAGTAAAGCCAGAACTACTTGGAGGATTTATCTTAAAAGTAGATGGTAAAATGGCAGATGCCAGCATGAGCTCAAAGTTGAAACAAATAAAAAAGCAATTGCTTAGTTAAACGTACTAAATTGATAAGCGGATGGATACGATAAAACCGGCTGAAGTATCGGATTTATTAAAAAAACAGATAGCAGGCTTTCAAACGTCAACCGACCTGGAGGAAGTAGGAACTGTTTTGCAGGTGGGTGATGGTATTGCCCGTGTTTTTGGACTCGCCAATGTTAAAGCCAACGAACTGGTAGAGTTAGAATCATGTATGGGTGTGGTACTCAACCTCGAACAGGATAATGTTGGGGTGGTACTGTTTGGCTCATCACAAGCCGTTAAAGAAGGCGATTTAGTTAAGCGTACCGGGCGTATTGCATCTATTAATGTTGGCGAAGGCATGATTGGCCGTGTTATTAACGCTATTGGTGAACCTATTGACGGTAAAGGTCCTATTCAGGGCGAAACCTTTGAAATGCCACTGGAGCGTAAAGCACCTCAGGTAATTTATCGTCAGCCGGTAAAAGAGCCATTGCAAACCGGGTTATTGGCCGTTGATGCCATGACACCAATAGGGCGAGGTCAGCGTGAGTTAATCATTGGTGACCGACAAACTGGTAAAACAGCCATTGCCATTGATACGATCATCAACCAACGATCGTTCTATGAAGCCGGCGAACCAGTATATTGTATCTATGTAGCTGTCGGGCAAAAAGGAAGTACCGTTGCTCAGATTGTAAACAACCTTGAAAAGCATGGTGCCATGGACTATACAACTGTGGTTTCTGCACCGGCAGCCGATCCTTCGGCCATGCAGTTTTATGCACCGTTCTCGGGAACGGCCATCGGTGAATATTTCCGTGACACAGGGCGTTCTGCCTTGATTATTTATGATGACTTATCAAAACAAGCGGTATCCTATCGTGAGGTGAGTTTGCTACTACGTCGTCCACCAGGCCGTGAGGCTTATCCGGGTGATGTATTCTATCTGCATAGCCGTTTATTGGAGCGCGCTGCAAAAATCATCGAATCCGATGAGATCGCTGCAAAAATGAATGACCTGCCTGATTCACTTCGCTCAAAAGTAAAAGGAGGTGGTTCCTTAACAGCCTTACCAATTATCGAAACACAAGCAGGTGATGTTTCGGCCTATATCCCAACCAACGTGATTTCTATTACCGATGGTCAGATATTCCTTGAAAGTGACCTGTTTAACTCAGGTGTTCGTCCGGCCATTAACGTAGGTATTTCGGTATCGCGTGTAGGTGGTAGTGCACAGATCAAACCAATGAAAAAAGTAGCTGGTACACTGAAACTTGATCAGGCACAGTACCGCGAGCTGGAAGCATTTGCCAAGTTTGGTTCTGACCTTGATCCGGCAACCATGCTGGTGCTGGATAAGGGACGAAAAAATGTTGAGCTATTAAAGCAGCCACAATATCAACCGGTACGTGTTGAAGAGCAGGTAGCATTGATCTATTGTGGTACGCAGGGACTGCTTAAAGATGTGCCTGCGGATAAAGTGAAGGAGTGGCAAAAGGAGTTTGTTGAGAGCCTCGATATGCGCCATCCTGATTTATTGGAAGAAATTAGAAAAGGTGCCTATAACGATGATATCACTGGCAAAATTGAAGCCATTGCCCAGGATGTTGCTCACAAGTACCTAACAGAAGAATAATCGTTTATGCCAAGTTTAAAGGACATACGAATTCGCATTAACTCGGTAAAAACTACCCGACAGGTAACAAGTGCCATGAAAATGGTGTCGGCCGCTAAATTTAAAAAGGCGCAGGATGATATCTCGTATATTCGTCCATATGTAGATCGCCTGGCTGGTATCATTTACAAGTTATCCGGTTCATTGGAAGAAGACTTCCAGCTGGATTGGTCTGAGGTGCGGGAACCGGAAAAAATTTTACTGGTGCCGGTGTCGTCTAACCGGGGACTTTGCGGAGCATTTAACGCCAATGTTATTAAAGAAGTTGAGAAGCTGTGCAGAACAGAATTCAAACTTCAGAATGGGCTTGGTAATGTTGATATACTGGCCATTGGTAAGCAGGCTCAAAAGATTCTGAAATCGCATGGCTACAATGTGGTGAAGGATCATAACGAAGTATATACCGATACCAACTTTGAGAAGGTGGTTGATATTGCCGCTGAAATTATGCAGGATTTCCTGAATAAGAAGTATGATAAGGTGGTATTGGTGTACAACGAATACAAGAACGCGGCCGTACAAATTATCCGCTCCGAGCAGTTTCTGCCAATGAGGCTACCTACCGAAGCGGAGAAAGCACCGATTATGTCGATCGATTATATTATTGAGCCGGACGTAGAAACCTTTATCAAAACTGTGATTCCGGATACACTTAAAACGATGTTTTACCGCGTTATTTTAGAGTCACTGGCCTCGGAGCATGGTGCTCGTATGACATCGATGCATAAGGCCACCGATAATGCCACAGAAATGCTTAGCGAGCTGCAGCTTCAATATAACAAGGCTCGCCAGGGGGCTATTACCACCGAAATATTAGAGATTGTTGGTGGAGCTGAGGCGTTGAAAAAGTAAACGCTGAGAATAGAGAGATAAGATATGAGAAAGCCACCGGAAGGTGGCTTTTTTTGCTATAAAGGTTCAAACGAGTCTATTTTATCATATAAGGCATTTATTAACTTCACCATTCTTTCGGAGGTTTCAACTTTAGCCTTAGTATTATAACCTTCACTGAACTTATTTGATAGTTTAACTTTTAATGATTCGAGCTTTTGCTTGTTTGATTTTAAAGCAGCATTTTGATTTTTAATTTGATGAATGATCGCTTTTGGCTATTTCGGTTCGGTT
>DIYS01000019.1 GCA_002429115.1 Saccharicrinis sp. UBA6048
TTTTTTGGGAGATGGTCAAATAGTTATAAATAGTGGAGTCAGTTTTATAGCAGAAGCCAGAATAAATAGAAAACGGAGCGCTTTTTTGGCGCTCCGTTTTTTTCTGTAAGCAACGGCTAATAGCTGTTAGCTTTATTTCTTAGCATATTTGTCGCCATCGTAACCCCATTTCAGGTATATGGCCCCCCAGGTAAAACCTGCACCAAATGAAGCAATAACGATATTGTCACCTTTTTTCAATTGTTTCTCCCACTCCCACAAGCACAATGGAATAGTTGCAGAAGTAGTATTGCCATATCGCTCGATATTGATCATTACCTTTTCTTTAGGTAAGTTCATACGATCAGCAGTGGCACCAATGATTCTTAAGTTAGCCTGGTGAGGTACTAACCATGCAATATCTTCATGAGTCATGTTGTTGCGCTCCATAATTTCAACCGAAACATCAGCCATTTTTGATACTGCATTTTTAAATACCGGCTGTCCTTCCTGGTAAATATAATGCAACTTCTTATCAACTGTCTCATGAGATGCCGGCATTACCGAACCACCTGCTTTCATATGAAGGTGAACACGTCCAAAACCATCACTATGCAAGATTCGATCACGAATACCAATTTCGTCTTCAGTTGGCTCCACTAGAACAGCTGTAGCTGCATCACCAAACAACACACAGGTGGTACGATCCGTATAGTCAGTAATGGATGACATCTTCTCGGCACTAACAATCAGCACTTTCTTTTTTGCCCCAGATTCAATGAACCTAGATGCTGTATCCAGGCCATATAAGAAACCTGAACATGCACCATTTAAGTCAAAACCATGACCATTTTTGATACCACACTTATCTGCAATTATATTTGCGGTAGCAGGAAACGGATGGTCAGGTGTAACAGTTGTACAAATTACCAAATCAATCTCTTCTGGTGTTACACCTGTTTTAGCAAATAGCTCCATAACAGCTTCAACTCCCATATCAGAAGCTCCAAGACCTTCTTCTTTTTGAATATGGCGCTCTTTAATTCCCACACGGGTCATAATCCACTCGTCGGTGGTATCAACCATTTGGCTTAACTCCTGATTATCAAGGATATAATCAGGAACATATGCTCCAACGGCTGTAATTACTGCACTGGTTTTTTTCATTTGACTCAATTTTTTACGCGCGGCCTATCTTCTATAGACCTGCGGATTGGAACCTTCAAAAATTAATATTATTCCACTCCTGAATTAACTTTTTCCGTCTTCCGAATATTTTTAATAGCATGACAGCAGCTCCACACACACGCTGCTATTCATTTGAATTCGTCACTTCGAATCACATAACCTTCTAATCAACATTGTATCAACACGCATTTAAAAGGCGACTACAAAAGTAAGAAATCAGTAATAGTAAACAAATTATATAGGTATTGGCCTAAAACAAAATTTGCCCTCAAATTACTTTGAGGGCAAATTTTATTGAATACGGATTCAATAAACTATGCTGTCACTTCTTTTTCTACAGCTAATTTTCCACGGTAATATCCGCACTCACCACAAACTGTGTGTAACTTTACTGTAGCACCACAGTTTGAACATACTCCCAATGCAGGTGCTACTGCTTTGTAGTGTGTTCTTCTCTTGTCTCTTCTCGTTTTCGAGATTTTTCGCTTAGGATGTGCCATTTTTCAACCTATTTATTTGATTTATCAACTAAATTTTTCAGAGCCGCCCATCGCGGATCTATATCATCGTCCTGCTCCTCCTCTGTCCCTTCTTCAACCAAATAATTATTCAATTGATCCAGCATTTCAGTATTGCAAGTAACGTTGCCATTTTCATCTTCAGGGTGTACATGCCTAATTGGCAAAGCAACGCAAATAAACTCGTAAATTAATTGCGCCACATTTATTTCATGCTCTTCGTGCGGCAGTACAATAATTTCTTCTGTAGGCTCATCATATTCAATGCCAAACTTGACATACATTAATGACTCATTTTCTACATGAAGCGTTAAAGCTTCCAGACAATTGTCACAAACAGTCTCAACATTACCGTCAACTCTAAAGGTTAATGTTAAAAGCGCTGAACTTTTGTTGAGTTCAACTTCGGCCTTTACATCGCCTTTTTCGATCAATGGCTGTTCAAACAATTCAAAGAATCCTTCACCTATCTCATAGTTAAAGAGGTGTTTACCTTCTTTCAATCCCTTGAACGGGATACTGTAGTCTCTCAGTCTGTCCACTTTTCCCTGTCTAAAAACTGTGCAAAAGTATAAAATAAACCAACGCTAAAAAAGAAAAGTTGTTTTTTTTACTTTTCAGTCATTTACAAAAGATAATCCATCAGGCTTTTGGAAGGGTAATTCTAAAGGTGGTTCCTTTGCCAATCTCTGACTCTTTTACAAATATCTTTCCTCCATGATATCCTTCAACAATTCGCTTAGCTAACGATAAGCCTAATCCCCACCCTCGCATCTTTGTTGTATATCCGGGTCTGAAGATGGTTTTGAACTGTTTTCGCTGAAGGCCTTTACCAGTATCCTTAACATCAATATTTATGTGCCCGTTATTCTGCACGAAAGAAATATTGATCTGTCCCGATTCGGCAATGGCATCAATGGCATTTTTGCAAAGATTCTCAAGTACCCATTGAAATAGCACTTTATTTACATTAACCATTAACTCTGCCGCTTCATCAGCATTAATATTAATCTCAACACTTGAAGCTATTCGCCTTTTTAAGTATTCAACAATCTCATCAATAATATTGTACAATGGTTGAATTTGTAATTCTGGTTTCGAACCAATTTTTGAAAATCGATCGGTTATCACCTGCAATCGTTCAACATCTTTTTCAAGCTCATGTGCAATGTCTGAGTTTTCATCTTTTAATTTTAAAAGATCAACCCATCCCAACAATGAAGAAGTAGGTGTTCCAAGCTGATGCGCAGTTTCCTTAGACATCCCAACCCACACCTGATCCTGCTCCGCTTTTCGTGCCCCATTGAAGGCAACATATGCAATCAAGATAAACAAGGCCACAACCGATAATTGAATAATTGGAAACCATTCGAGTTTACGAATCAATATTGAATCATCGTAATACAGATACTGCAGTTCCCCATCGCCCAGGTCGATGACAAATGGTGGATATTTATCTGAAAAATGATCTTTTACTTTCTTCTCAATAAGCGACCGGTCTCCTTCGCCCCAATCAATATTGCGTTCAAAGATTATTTCTCCTTTATGATCGACGATTATTAATGGAATGGTGGTATTCTGGCTGATAACTTCAAGTGTCAGGTTTAATTCGTCCTCGCCAACACCGCTGTTAGTAATTTGACGGATTGCCTGCATCCAGATCTCAACACGTTTTCTTTCTTCCTCTTTAAGCTCATTGGCCAATTGATCGGTATATACCAATGTGAAAAAGCCAATTGTAATAGCACCTATTAATAACAGGAATTTCCATAGTCGCTTATGCGTATAAAAACTCATCTTCTATTTCTCTGATTTAAAGCATTAACGTAAGGAAATTCAATTTATTTCTAATTAGGAAAAATTATAGTGGTTTACACCATTTTGCAATCATACGGGAGAGATCCTCAACCTTTGTCGGTTTGGTGATAAAATCGTCCATCCCTGCTTCCAGCACTCGCTCTCTTTCATTTTCATCAACACTTGCTGTCATGGCAATTACAGGACATACTGCACCATTTCTACGCAACTCCTTAAGCGCTTCGATGCCGTTCATCTCCGGCATCAACACATCCATAAATACAATGTCATAGTGCTGCCTTTTAAGTTTCTTTACCGCTTCTATTCCATTATTGGCAATATCAACATTATGGCCTATTTTACTAAACAGGTTTTTCGCCACCCGCTGGTTTAGCACATTATCCTCAGCAACCAACACACGAAGAGCATCTGAATCCGATAATATCGAACTCATCACTTTCCGCTGTTTGACATTTGCAAAGAACTTAAGAATAAAACCCTCAAGCGTCTTTAGCTCCACTGGTTTTCTGAGGTAAACGTCTACCCCCAATCGCTTTGCCAAAGTTGTATTTGAAGGTTCAAAGTCGGAGCTTTGAAGGAACACAGGCATCCGCTTATGCAATCGTAAATTGTAAATATCCTGCATAAACGCCAGTCCATCAAAGTCAGGTCTGTGATCAACAATAAGAAGATGGTGCTTACTGTCTGTTCTTATTATATCAATTGTTTCATTAGATGGCGGCAACACTTTAAAGTCGATGTGCAACGATGCCAGGTTTTTCATGAGGGTACGTACCTGCAATGGCTCATCTGAAATTACAAAAGCCCGGACCTCATCTAACGATTGTATTTGGCTATAGTTGTAGTGCTTATTATGCGTTTGCGACTTAAGCGGAATAGTAAATGAAAATTCAGCACCTGGCATCTCTTCATCATCTGACAAACCCGATGGACTATTAACCCATATCTCACCGCCCATCATATTCACCAACTGCTTTGATATAGTAATGCCCAATCCACTTCCACCATATTTTCGCGTTGTACTTTCGTCTTCTTGCGAAAACGATTTAAAAATCACCTTCAGTTTCTCTTTGCGAATGCCAATGCCGGTATCTTTCAGAGAAAACAGAATAACCGGCGACCCATTAATACCTTTGGTTTCTTTAACGCTTAAATGAATGCGGCCCTTGTCTGTAAACTTAATGGCATTACTTA
>DIYS01000020.1 GCA_002429115.1 Saccharicrinis sp. UBA6048
AATCTCTGTTGGTCATATAATGCAACGTCATCGGCTCTAACTATAAATACTTTTGAATAGTCAGATACGGTTACTCTTGATAACCTAGATATTGCATTTGTTCCAGGGAAATTACTACTATCACCAAACCAATATTTTATTGATTCTTGTGAAGTATCAATATTGGCTTTTACAACTGAGTAGCTTTGATTGTATGCATCTATTGCTACAATTATATTGTGAGCTGGTGAACCAACAACATCCTTTACAGAATGGTATGGGCTATACCTATTATTCAAACTCCCTAGGTTTACATTAGTGTCAATTTTGTAGCGATTACAAATAGTTACTCCTGAGTAAAACGCATATTTCCTATCAGGTATTGAAGGCAGCAACCAACCGTAGACTTGACTTGGAGGCATTTGGGAGAAATTTCGGTCATTTGTATAATCAATCTCCTGTTCTGAAAAGAAACGTTTGGAAGCCGACATGTAAGCAAGGTTTCTAGCAGCAGTATTTATCACAACAGAATTGCCAGGTTGATGTAAATTTGCGGTATTAGTGTTTAAATCAATCTTACAACCTTTAAAATAACCTTGACTTCTCACATATGCTATGTTTGTTTCATAATCGTATGATAATCCAACAGGGACATAAGTGTTGTTGGTAATTCCATTTGTATAGGAATCTTGAAGAGTGTTGTCGAGATTCCACACTTCATCATTAGGTTTTATTCGACAAATTTGAGCGTAAGACCTATCACCATTAGAACCGGCTTGACAAATAATGTCACCATCACGTTCCATAAAACAGAACTGCCATGTTGAATTATATCCATCATTAATAACAGGCAGTGCTATTGTTTTTATCAAAGGATCTGTTTGCCATGCTCCATTGCCTAAATAATTAGCTTCGACTAGTAAAGATGCATCTAACTTATACATGCAATTACCTGTATCAGAAATACAATATAGGTAACGGCCTTCGCCAAATGAATTTGGTAAAGCATTATTTATTTTACTCACCTCAAGCTGACGACAGTAAACTTTCACCGTGGCTAAACCTGCCTGAGTGCGAGTGATTGATGCATTGTAGAATGATTTATTAGTTAGTTGCTTACCTATTGGATCAGCACTATCTATCAATACCGTATCGGCATTGGTTGACTCAATCTTATAAACTTCTCCTTTGCCTTCCGCTTGAAAAGTCGAACTATTTACAGAATCAGAACTAAAAGCTAATTCATAAATGACATCACGCCCTTTGTAAACTATCTTACTCATTCCCATTATACAATCTCCCCTCTAACTGTGAATACTTTGTTTAATGTGTCCCCTGAAACTTCTAGGTAATCGAATGCCGCAACATTATCACCAATGGTGTAATCCGTTCCATTGCTTTTCTTGATGGTTACAGTAAGGCCATCCTGTGCAGTAATGGATGTGACTTTAAAAGCTTCATCCAGTGTAATAATGCCAGTATCGGTAGTACTTTCAACCTTGAAAGTTTCTTTAAATAGCTTGTAAACTGCACCTGAAGCTACAGGGTTTGTGCTGCCTTTTGTTGGAATTGCGTCAACAGTGATATCACCGCCACCACCTTGTCCATCCACACTTTCACTAAACACCTTCAGGTAATAGGTATCACCCTGCTTTTTCTCTTCAAACAAAAAGATACCGTTCACCGCCGGGGTGAATACTTTGGTGTCATCATTCCAGGAACCGGCTCCACCTTCAATCATCACCTTGCCTGTGTTGGCAGGAAATGTGATAGGTGAAAGGTTGGCAATATTAAAAAAGTAAGATGCTTCATAGGCATTAGAATCGCCGTTGCGCTGCAATACCGATTCTGTTGCTACTGGTGTTACTGATAGAGCTTTAAAAATGTTCTTATCATTATAGCCTAGTAACAGGCTCATTGGTTGCCCAATCTTACCGGCCATCATAATATTGGCATGCTCAATGCTCAAACGTCCTACCAACTCCTCACGCAAACCAACCACGTCATCAACCGTAATCTCACCAATAGTAAATCCTTGATAAGCCCAATGAGCCGGATGTGTTTCAGGGTTTTCACCTGCCGGTGCATCTTCTGTCAATCGGTAAAAACCTTCTACCTGAAATTGTGGGTCTGAGCTTCCGGCATTACTGAAGCTGACATACTCGGCTCGTGCAGCATCAAATACATAATCCTTTGCCGGGTCATACTGGCCTACCTGGTCAGGGTCAACCGCATCCTTTTTATCAACTTTAGCGTTTAGTAGTTCCTGAAGGCCGTCAATCTGTGCTGATGGTATCTTTTCATCTTTATGCCAAAAGGAATCCATCCAATGCCAAAACTGTTCTTGCAGTGGCTTTAATCCCCGGCGAAACCATTCCTTAAGTGTATTTAATGATTGTTTACTCATTACTTAAAGTGTTTAGGCAGCAAAACCTTTAAAGGGTATGTATCGGTTAGTTAGTATCATCCTATTGAGTGATTGGTATGGTTCCGTAAACACAAAACTGAATGGTGCCGGTTGCATTGGGGTGAATACCTTCACCAGTACCAAGCGCCATCTGCATAGGGCTAGCACTTGTAATTATGGCCTTACCATCAATAAACTCATTTAAATCGCCCGTTCCGGTAGCTATGCAATGTACTTGGGAAGACACAGCATTGGCGGACAAGTTGATTTGGCTCAATGATAAATCAATGCCTAAAAGCGGTGTCCCAAATGGCTTTTCAACAACTACCTCTAATTGAAAACTAAAGATATTGCGACCAAAAGAAGCTTTGCCACGCTTTATCTCAACCAAGGTTAAAGGTGTGTTATTACCTCCTTTACAAGCAACTTCTGTAATGTCGATTGATTTGTAAAAGGCTTCAATAGTAGCCAGTCCTGCCAATATTTCGGTTAAGGTAGTACCATGCCCATCAATGGTTGTTTCGGCTGTTTTCAATCGCTCAGTAACCGACACTAATGCATCAAAGCTTTTAATACTGTCCCAGGCAACATTTTTGGCCGGGTCGGAGCTTAAACCAAATTCAGCATGATAGCTCACCTCTTCGCGTGTGGCGGCTTCTACAGTTACTGTAGTTTTGGTTTCAACAATTTGCACGTTAGCCGTTTTTGAACCGGCCTTAAATGGCATTAATTGTCCGTTTAAAACCATGTAACCGGCAGAAACGCTTCCACCAGTTAAAACACAGCCCGATACTATATAATTATCGCCACCAATAGCCGCCAGCTTCTCAAGCATGAGGTATGCATTCTGCATAAACTTAAGTGCATTGGTCGATAGCGGAAAGTCGCGTTTATTTTCTAAGGTTAATTTATTCATGGTTCTAAGAGTTTATAACAACATCGTATCGTTTACCGGCCAGTTTGTAATAATCCACCAAGGCACGCAGCCGGTACATATCGGCCTCGCTGAATTGATAAGGTATGTTCACAATAAAATCATAAGAGCCGCCAAAGTAGGCACTGTCGTTATGAATGGTAAAAGGAGCGGTATCGTCCTGTAACACCAACACTTTTTCGTCTGTATCGCGGTGTATGAGCGTTACCACATCGCCACCGGCATCAGAAATGTAGATGCGGCGAAGTGAGATGTCGAAGGTGTCATTGAGAGCTCCCTGCAAATGACAAACCTGCCCGTTGTGCGATAGCTTATACAGTACTTCATCTTTAAAAGTCAATAGCTGATTATACACCGTAACAACCGGAACTACTAAGGCTTTCAACCAAGCAACATTAAAGCTCGTTCGCAGAACCTTTGGAATCAGCCAGACAACAACGTTATTAAAGTTAATTCCGAACATTGGCTATATAGTTAATCGTTAGGTCTTCATCTCTTATTGTCAAATATCCTGCATTGGGTACGACTTTTCCTTGTACCACTTGCCAGTCATTTCCTGCGTACTTGGTTTCAACAGACTTTAATTCAGGGATAGCAACCCCTTCGGTTTGCTGTAATGCATCCACCAGATTAACCGGAATAAACTCACCATTAAAGGGCAATTGAGTAATAAACCGCTTGATAGTGTCTTTAGCCGGTGCTTGGTCTGGGCTTTTGATTAAGGTTCCGTCAGCATTTAACACCAAAGGGTCATAATAGATATCCAGCACTAAACGTAAGTCATCACCTACATCGCTGATAACATTCACAATTACACCGGCATCTTTTATCATTTGGATATACTGAGAGAAAGGCGTTAACTCATCCGCTAATGGCTTCAGTTCACCATTGGATTCTTTTGCCACTTTCATATAAAGCTTTCCGGCTATCTCATCGACAGCTGCATGACTGACAATTTGAGCATCCTCATCAATGGTTTCGTAATAGTCTTTATCCTGGACTAAAGCATAACCATACTGGAAAGCTTTGGCTTTTTTTACATACCAATTGAGTGTATGCGGCCTAAGTGTTTCAAGGATGGAGTAAACAAGCTCCTTTAACTCATCAAATAGTTTCTGAAGCATCCAAATAGATACAGCCACAACGTACGTTGTTAAGCGCCACCGTGCCGTTTTACTGGTATTGGATAAGCGTACCTTTAATACTTCATCCTCCTGGATGGTATTGACCATACCTTGCTGTATTTCTGCTATTGCTTGTGCCATATTAACTCACTATAAAATCATATTCAATTGCCCAGTATCCGATACCTTCAGGTTTTAACTCTTCGTTTTCTTCAGCTGAAAGCCCAGTTGCCGGCTTAAGTTTCCTGAACTGATAAAAATTCACTACTGCTTGATTCAACGGCTCAGTTCTTATCTTCAGGTTCGTTCCTGGCTCCAGGTCTTCAGTCAATGACTGCATATTGTCCTTTGCCAGGATAAACACCCCTTCCATGGTTCCATACTCCTGAATGGCCATATCAAACATGTTTTGACTTGGTTTAAGTGTTGCCTTCTTGCCATTAACCTCCGTTGAAGCTGGCAGTGTAATTGTTTTCTTTTCAAACGTGATGGCTTCCCCTTCTAAAACCTGACCGGCTGCAACCTCACTTGTGAAATCCATTTGGTTCTTACGCCGCAACTCCAGTAAGCCATCCAAGCATCCATAAAGCCTTATGGCTGCATCAAAAAGGTTTTCCCCTGCTTTTATTTGAATCATTTGCGTCATAACGTGCATTCACTTTTAAAACACCATTCTCAAAACTTGGGTAATCATCCATTGTCATGCCGTCAGCTTCAAATTCTTTTTTAACGGCACTTAACAGGCCTCCGATATCTTCATCAAGTAGGTAAGACTCTACATCAATGCCGATGGTTGGATTTTCTTTCCATTCTCCGGGAGCCGATGAAAGCAGCAGGTTCTGATTCTGAAGTGTGGGATCGCCAAACACAAAATCACCGTCAGCTGTTGCCAGGTTATTGTCATCATCCAGTAAGAAATCTTCCATCAGTGTTTCACTTTTTCGTTTTCAATGGCTTTAATGGATATGGATTTCCCTTGCATACTGGTGGAATATGTAGTTGCCCCTGTTTGTCCGTTAGCTGCCGTTCCTGCACCTATAGCATTAAAGGCAGACGGCATCGCAGCATGTATAGCCTCCACATAATTTTTTAATTGGCTAATGTTATCATTTATGGCCGATACTATACCCATACCACCATTTTTACCACCATTAAAGCTTATACCTGACTCATCCATCTCCAGGGACGTTTCCCCGATGCGTGTTTCCACACTTTCTAACTCATTAAAAGCAACTGCCAGATAGCGTTCCTGGCTATTGCCTTCAGGTACACAAAATACCTTGCTGTTCTTTTTAGGAATTAATAAAAGGTGTTGCTTCTTACCATCTACAATGCTTTTCAATCGTACTTTATATTTAAAGTCATTATACTTCACTTTTACAATTCCCTTGCTTTTGGCTTCGCTGTTATCCAAAACCTCTCCGGTAAAAGCAGCACTGATTTTACCTTCAATCAGTCTGTTTAAAGCTTCAAGTATATCACCGTCTCCAATCATTTCAATTTCGCCCCCAGTTTTACCTGTTGCTTCAATCCACCTCCAATAGTAAAGCTGTATTTCACACCTTTGATAAAGTAAGTACCTTCCACTTCCTGTTTATAATTCTCGTTTTTGTACAACACAGAACCACCCACCTCTGCAAATGGGATAAACCAGATTTTTAAAGAGCCTTTAAAGCCGTTAAAACTGTATCGTTTTAGTTCCTCATTGGCCATGGTTGTTAACAATGCCTTATCCGTTACATTGTATTTATGGAAAGTCATAGCGGAACCACCTTCCTGACCAACGACAACTTTCACCTCTGTACCATCTTCCTTTTTACCTATCATGGTTACCTGGACCGGGTTGACATCGGCATACTGATAACTGGTTTGATTCTTCAGGATGTTTCGCCCATAGATTAGTTTAATCTGACTCTTGGGGTTCATCTGATGGCCACCAACAAACAGTTCCTTACCGTCGAAATAACAGCTTAGACGCATGCTTTCTTTTAGCCTGGCCAATGCACCGGCAGCGTTGCCTTTGTATTTAAAAGCATCAATGGTGGTATTGATAATCTGTTTACTCAAGCTATAACCTTCAGGTAAAAGCTTCCGGCATAAATCAGCTACCGTGATATCTTCCTCATCGATAATGACCGGTTGTTTTCGCATCAGGTAAATAGCATCCTCAAAGGTGAGCTTAATCGAATCAGCCGGATCGATATTGGAGATAAAACCACTAAACACGGTTCTGATTTCTTCTTCAGCATAACCAGCCTCGATGCGTATCGGGTCACCTTGCTTAATACTTTCGTCTACCATGATACGCTGACGCTCATCATCACCAATGAGCATTGCGCGTAAAGGCAGCTCGGCTTTTCCGGTAACAGACAGATTATTGACATCTGTGTTAACCTCAAAGCTTTTACAACCTTTGAACTTCAATGTTCCGATAATGATATTGACAATAGGTGTCAGCATACTAATTCTATTCTCCTTTTAATTGTTCTACCTCCAATGTGGCATCACTGATGGCTTTAATTTCATACATCTGGATGCCCGGACTCATGTTTAATTCCTTAAACTTGATGTCTTCAACCACAATATGGTCAAACAGGTCATTGGTCACCGGGCTGTAAAACTCCTGTGCCCGGTTAGGTTTCCAAAGCTTTTCACGGATAATGCTAACCTGTTCATAAGGGTATTCCTTTTGGTTCTGGTTGATTACCGCTCCGGTAATGGTTAGCTTGTAATCATCGAAATTGATAAACTCTTTGATTGTACCGTTGTACGAGCCACCACCAATACCATTCTTAACTATTTTCTTTTTGCCTTCGAATACAACCATAGGCTGCATCGTCAGGTGATCCCCTTCCATGCCGGTGCCCAGGATGGTTAACCCAATCCATACCGGCATGATAACCGGCTGTCCATAGATATCCGGGATATCTGGTGTATCAGCACCCCATTTAAGGCGGTCTTTAAACTGTTGTAGTTTATAAGCCGGCAGTTGGTCAATCCCAATGGGAAAAGGCAAACCTTTGTAGCTGGCCAAAGAGGTGTATAACTTTCCTAAATTAAACTCAGCCATTGACCGTCTGATTTGAACTGTTAATAACCCGCATTAGCATCTCATTAAACATGGCTCTCATTTCATCCATGTTATCTTTCAGGTCATTGATTTGACCTTGCATATTGAAATTGACATTATCCTGGAACTTATCAATCTTGATATTGATAACCCGTTGCGAAGCGCCACCACTGATTATGTTTTCACTGGCTTTGGTTTTGTCGACTACAGAAGGTTCAACCTTGAGCATAGGTTGGGATTCATTTTTTATCAGGCCGTTCGTTTTTTTAATTAAAAGCGAGTTATCCTTGATAATTTTATTTAATTGACCAAGAGAAAAACCAGTTAGTGACTTAGGCTTATCATTGATGGAATTCTTAAGTGTCATCATTCTTAAGCTTTCCCTTTGTGTTAAACCTTTTACCGAATAATCTCCCTTTTCCCAAGCTGCTATTGCAGACTTGTACCTATTATTTAGTTCCAAATACTCTTTATATTCTTTACTGTTCAGAGTATTGGATTTAATATCAGAAATAATGTCTTCAGCCTGACCTTTCCGTTCAATGGCATTATCCCTAATTGAAACTAATTGCCGTTGACTAGTGGTTTTTAGACCCGCTTTTCTGATATCTCTTTTAGTATCTTCTACCAGTCCTACACTTTCCTCTTTTAAAAGTTGAGCTTCTAATGAAGCCTGATTAAGACCTCTTTGTGCATTAGTCGCTTCTTTTGTTCTATCCCTAAATAATGTCACAGCTGAAACTACAGCTGTAAGAACTCCCAGCATTAAGCCTAAAGGATTTGCCTTAACAGCCATATTAAAAGCACGCATTGCTATGGTTGCCCGGCCTGTTGCCATTGCTTTAGCTAATGTTGCCGTTTTGCCTAGCATCATTACTCCGGCCTGAATCTTTCCGGCCTGTGAATAGGCCAAAGTAGCAGCCTTTAGGATTATTAATCCCTTACCCAGAGCTACAATATTCTTACGGTTTTCTTTCAGCCATACAATGCCTTTTCGTACCTGCAAAATGGTCGTTCGGAGTGTCAGTCCTACCTGTTTGGTATCCATACTACGCACGAACAAAGTTGCTTCTTTGGTGACTGAACGAAGGGCAGGCCCCATTTGGTCATAAATTTGTAAAGAAGCTTCCTGCGTTGTACTTTTCAATATCTGAAAATCACCCGACAAGTTATCCAGTTTTGTATTGGCCATACGTTTGGCTGCACCATCCGCATTATCCAATTCACCCGTCCAGTAACGTATCTTATCGGCACCTTCAGCCAGTAGGATGTTCATTTCCTGTATGGCTTCATTGCCAAAAATGGTACTCAGAGCCGCCTGCTTTTGTTTGTCGTTTAATCCGGCTGTCTGGCGGTTTAATTGTTCCACCATATTAGCCACCCCAACAAACTGCCCTTTACTGTCGTGCAGATTCAGATTAAGCTGATTTATCGATGCCTGCATCTGTTTGGTTGGCTTATTCAGCCTCACAATAGAGGTACCCAAAGCACGGGTGGCCAGTGAACCCTTTAGGCCATTGTTGGCCAGAAGACCAATTACAGCATTGGATTCACTTAAACCAATTTTCATCGCCTTGGCACTAGGCCCCCAGTAGTTCATGGCATCAGCCATTTCTTCGACATTGGTGTTAAAACTACTTTGGGTCAAGGCCAATTGGTCGACTACCACCCCCGTTTCAGAGGCTTTCATACGATACTGGCTCAGGATATTGGTGGCAATATCGGCGCTTCGTGCCAGGTCAAGGCCTCCTGCTGCAGCCAGGTTAAGTGTGGCCGGTAAAGCTTCTACCTGCTGCTGAGCCTTAAAGCCTGCCTGTGCCAGGTAACCCATGGCATCAGCACTTTGTTTGGCGCTGTAGGCTGTTGTGGCCCCGGCATCACGGGCAGCCTGTTTAAGCCCCACCATTTCGGTACGGGTAGCACCTGACAAGGCCTGCACGTTGCTCATGCTTTTTTCAAAGCCTGCACCGGTTCCCACCAGGCTGGCTGCCATCATACCCGTTGAGAGTGTCAGGCCAAGCCCCATCACCATGCCTTTCAGCTTACTGATGGCCTTACTTGAACTAACAGCCTTTCGCTCCATACGTCCAAGGCCTGTTTCGGCTTTATTGCCAACCTTGGCCAATGAAGTCCCTAATTGATCCGAACTTTGTTTTGTTTTCACAAAGCGGCCATTAACATCGCGTAAACGACCATTTGCATCTTTGGTGAATTTCATCAAAGAGGCATCGGCTTTGTCAGCATTCTGCGCCAAAGAGGGCAAAACGGCATTACCGTTGGTATCTACATTAATGCGATATGTTGTTCCTTGTGAGTTCATCAGCTGTTCGCTCTTTTTCTTTCTGTCGGATATCTTCTAAAATGACGTACTTTAATGTCCACTCTTCATCGCTAAGCGAATCCGGATTAGGGGTAATGTTGTAATACTGGAGCAACGTATTGATATAGGCCACCGACCCTTCATTCAATTGTTGCTTTCGGGTCTTCTCTAACAGTTGCCCCAGTTCACGTTTTTTGCTGCAACCAGGTTGTACAAACAGAAATTGGCCGCCGCCATATAATTTTCAATGTCATTGGTAATTTTTTCCAATGTTAGTTCGCCTCCCAGGTAACAATCCACCATCAGCTTTTCAGCCTTTTTATAGGAGTCCACTTCTCCCGATTCATTCACAGACAAAGCTTCAGCTGCTGACATCTCCTGACGTGTTGGCTGGCGAAAGAAGACTACTTTACCGGGAATGTATTGTACCTGCTCTTTATTATCCTTGTCCTGAGTCACTTTTACTTCAGCATCGATGTCGAGGTACTTCACCTTACCAAACTGTGCTTTCCAATGGTTAACTTTAGCCTGGAGAGCTTCGGGTATTTCAAATTGCGTTTGTTGTTTTTGGCTCATTTAATCCGTTTTTAAAAGCTTTTTAAATCTGTGGTTTTACTCTTAATGCCTTAAATGGCAGGGCTACCTTAATGTGGGTATTCCCTTGTGAGAATTTCTTACCACCGCTTTCGAACTTAATACCGCTTACCATGTCCACAATGGTTTTCATGGCCACGGTAGCCGCATCCTTGTTTAAAGGCACGTAACTGATAATGGCTTCCAGTTCCAGGTCGGTCACATCATTGCCGCCACGTTTTTTAGCTTCTGTTACCAGAGCCTCGTAACCGCTTTGAAGTACTTCCAGTGAACCTGTATAGGTTTTATTGCCTTCGCCTATAAACTGAGGGTTTTCACCGGCTCCAAAGATTTCTTCCAGCACCTTGTTAGGCTTGTATTCAATATCGGTCAGTTCAATCATGGGACGCCCATCCAAAAGAAGGGTCAGTTCTTTCCAGGCGAACTGCTGTGTTTTAGTACTAAACATATAAACGTCTGTTTATGGGTTATTCTAATGTTTTGGCAAAGCCAATCTCCACCACAATGTTTTTGTGGTAAGCACGTGGCTGTGTATTCAATTTTACCACTGTTTGCCCGGTGCCCAGTACATCCTGAGCCGGGTCAACAAAGCTCTGGAACCCGCTAATCTCATTGGCCGCTCCCATAGTTGTGTTAACAGCATCATCAATCTTTCCCTGGAGGCGTTTTAATTCACCTATGGTGATATTGCCTTTGCTGTCCACGGCGTAATCGTCATTGACAAAATCCAGAAAAGCCGTGTAGGCGGTGCGCTCCACTTTATCAATCACGCGGCCACGGGCAAAGCTGGAGTAATCATCAGCGTTGGATGTGGCAGTAGGATCATCATTGTAGAAATAACCGGCCTTACCAAAGCGTTTAATAGGCAATACATAACCCTTGTCATGAATAGTGTCTGCTTTACCTACAATAGATTCAGCTGTAGATGCGCCATCAGTCAGGTAGGCCTCATTAATCCCCAGGTCGCCACTGGCCACACGTCCTATATTACGTTGCACGGCAATGGACGAATAAAGCCCCAGAAGAAAACCAACGCGAGCCTCTTTGCCACCATTAACACCATGCAGGCTAATTTGAACTCTGTTATTGGTACCTTGCTTTAAGTCTCTTAGTTTGGCTACATCACCATCCCATTCGCGTCCGGGAAGAATACAACGGGTAGGAATGTATTTTGCTGCCAGGCTATCGCATAAGGTTTGAGCATTGGTCATGGCGTTGTACACGTCTTTATCAATGCCTTCAGTTTGGTCTGCCGAATAAGAATCAGGTTTTTCAATGTTGGCTCCCCAGAAACGGACACGCCCACCACTGTTTACAATCAACTTTTTGGCAATGTCATTACCTTCGTTGCAAATATCGGCCAGTAAAGAAGCATCACTTACAATCATGATCCACACTTCCTGACCATCACCGGCTTTGCTGTAAAAGTCTTTAATTTCTTCCAGTGCAAATCCGCTTAACTTTAAGGCCTCAGCATCCTTTACCCCAAAAATAGCTTTGGGTGTATTTAAGCTTAGCTCACTGGTGGCCGCATGAGAAAGAATCAGGCCGGCAATACCATCTGCTGAAGGATTAACCCCACCCAATGAGCCATTAAGTGTTTTAAATGTTACGTTTGATATCGGCATCGTTATTGCTTTTTATCTTGTTTTTTAATTGGGCGGATCAGCTCCCGAAGGTTCTGATCCCCCTTAATGGACTGTGCGTGTTTCTCAGCATCCGATTGATTAAAGAAAGCCAGCCCGTCACTGGTGAAGTAAAATGAATCCTGCTTTGGATATGCCTTCAGGTATGTTTCGTCACGTGGGTTCATTTTACTTGTTTTTACGTTTTCCACGGTTATTTTCAATATCCACCGTTCGGTTATCGGTCATGTCCTGGTCTGCACGATTGCCATTGCCTTTCACCTTTTGTTTGATGTCATTTTGATTGTTGACAACAGTGGTCGGCTTTTCAATCCAGGTGGAATAAAAGTAAATACCGGAAGGAACTCCCACTGTCATGCCCAGCAGGAAGGCGGCTATTAAGCGCCAGGGTTTAATACTTTTCATCGGCTAGCAATTTGGAGGTTCTCTGTCAATCCAGTTGGCTACTTTATACACTTGTCGTTTTAACCGTCGTTTGACATATACACCATCGCCTTCCCTGGAACCGGCTCCGTTGGTATTACCTTCAACCGTAATGCAGTATTGTTTTCCCGGAGGCCATTTGTGTATAAAGCCCACATGAGCAATCCGCTTTTTACTTTTAAAGTATATACCCATTATATCGCCTTTCTGCGCCTGTTCTTTAGGTATGACCTTGGAATTGGGAAACCAGCTGGGCGACCATGCGGGGGATTTGGGAACCGGTAAATCATGTTGCTTATAGATGTAAGTCGGGTAGGCAGCACACCAGGCATAGCCTTTGCCTAATCCGGCCGATGCTAAAAATAGCTCTACCTCTTTACCGTCATTGTGCCCGGTTAGTTCGCGTACATGCAAAAAGCTCATGTACATATCTTCAACGCTTTCTCTTACTTCGCAGGTTTGCGTTATATCCTGCGCTTTTGTATCATTTGTACACATGGTACAAATGACCATGGCCATTAAGGCCAGTGTGAGTTTTAAAAACTGTTTCATAACTGATTGAAATTATTACTGTTCTTTGTTAGTTTTTCGCTGCCGTCGCACGGCTAGATGACTAATGAAAAAATGATGACTGCACCAATAAAATGAAGGGCAAAAAGCACCACTGCTATCCACATGCGTTGCCGGTCACTAATCTTGGTGATAAATACCCCGGCAATGTATTTGTCAATAAACTCGCCTATTGTGGGAAAAGCCATCCGCATAGAGAACCATGCGCAGGCCTGAGCCGCAAAGTAGAGTACCAAGCCAAAGATTAAAGCCTGGAATAAGCCGGCATCATCAACACCCGCCTGCGGGTCTATCCAGCGGGTTACATAACCGCTCGCCCACCAGATAGGAATCGCAACCAATAAAGGCAGGTACTCGTTGTACTTAATCAGGAACTTGCTGAGCCACTTCCTGAATCCCTGGAATCGTTTCTTGAACTTCTCCATAAAGTGTATTGTTTTTTGATATAGTGTACCAGGATACCACCAAGTGCGCCTACGACACCGACTAAAAAGGCATTCAATAGTCCGGGAACATCAATTAAACCTAACATCATTGCTAAACTGCTGCTGCCTGCACCTGTAAATCCTGAGTTCACTAAATCTTTCATTATTACTGACTAATTGTTAATCATTAAGCACTACTATTGCAATGCTTCAATCTGTTTCTCAAGCTCGTCAATTGTAGCCTGTAGTTCGTTTTTCTCGCTTTCCCCGGTTGCATCCAGTAGCAATTGCTTAGCTGCGGTCAGTTCCTCGTTTAGCTGTTCAAGCTCGGCTGCCTTATTGGCGTTTGCTTCTTCCGCCTTGGTATCGCGTTTAACAGTGCTGTAGTTTTCTTTCACTGTTGCCTTGCGACTTTCGGCCTGTGACTTGTTAAAGTAGCAATAGCCATCATTAAAGATGTATTGCACCTGCAGGTCGGCATTGGCCTTAAAATTGGCATCTGTAATTTTCTTTAACCTTTTATCCATGCTGCTTAGAGTTTATTAAAGCGTACTTTGAAAGCACGCTTTAATCATGTGTCTGATTGCTTATTGTTTAAAAGTGTATTTGTTTAGGTACGTGCGTCGTAAAGCACAATCTCATCACCAAAGGCCACCTGTGTTTCAGCTTTTAAAAGCATTTTAAAGAAATAACGCTCACCGGCATTGGTAACCTTATCAATCTGAATAACATCGTCATCTTCCGAGTAGGCTACTGCACCCCAAAGGTTCGTGTCCAGGCTTGTTGAAGCCACCGCCCAAACAATGACATCTTTTGGCCATGATGCAAGGGCTACAATTGGTTTGCTTTTAAAACGCTCCGGATTCTTATCCGTCCAGTTTTTACCTTTGTTTGGCTGAGCACTTAAAGCATCGTCATATAGCTCCGCATCCTCCATGCTCATAAAGCACTTCAGGTTCTTTTGCTTTTTAACGGCTTTAGGCAGCTTTGCATACGAGGCTTTTAACTTGTCAATCACATTGTCCTGAGTAATAGCTACAGGACTAGGCACCTTGATAACTTCAGTATCCCCTTTTATGATGGTTAGGACACCATTAAATAACTGGTTGTCTCCCGCACCAAATTCACCTGTTACAAAGTACTCGCCCAATTCAAAATCTACCACCTTGGCCATCTCAGCCAATAGAGCATTTTGCACATGAGGGGCTAACTCTGAAAATACCAATGGCCCTTTCGGCTGGTAGGGTCTCCAGATTTTTTCAAAAGAGCGTGGGTTAAACTCTGTATAGGCCATAAACTCGTTAACTACAATGGTCTTCTCATCGTAATTAAAATCGCCTTTTGAATCCGCTGAAGTAGGTTGTTCTTTTCGCTTTTGCAACATACTGCCCGCTTTTAAGCGAGGAATATGAAACTTAGTCTGAACATTTGGTTCCAACCTGATGTGCCCGCCTGCCACCAATTCGTTACCGGTAGTGGCTTGCGTCAGTAAGGCCTCCAGAACCTCACCAGAATAAT
>DIYS01000231.1 GCA_002429115.1 Saccharicrinis sp. UBA6048
TCTGTCTCTAAATCGTATCTATCAGTGCCTAGATCGTTGCTGACTGTCTCAAAGTCGATACTGACTGTGTCCAAATCGATACTGGATATAGCTTTATAGTCTTTGACCTTATTAAACACTTGTTTGATTGATAGAATTAACCACTTCACGAGCTAATCGCTCACTATAGCTGTTTATTTTCCAGTGATCGGGACTCCAGCCTTTTAAAAAGCGATGAAAGTCGGTCCAGGCCACCGAGTAAAGCGCCCGCCAGTCTTTTTCCAATTGTTGTACATCCACTTGAATACCTTTTGATTCGATTGCTTTTTTAAGTGCTTTAAAATAAGTGTTTAGTAGTTGTTCTTCGTAGGCTTCGCAGTCCTCTTCATAGAGGCAACTGCCAACAAAATACGCAACATCCTTCATGCCGCAGCCACCACCCACATATTGAAAATCCACCGCAGCCACATCTTTGCCATCCTCTGTAAAGCAAAAGTTTGCCAGTTTGGCATCGCCGTGAACAATGGTTTGGTAAGGACTATCTTTGAGTAGTTGATCCACCTGAGCAGCAACTTCTTTTAAGGGTTTATCGTCCATTATTTTTAACTCATCAGGACGAGTCTCCAGGTGCCAGTAGGTGCCTGTTTGCCATAAACTATCCGGCTTCTGATGCAGGAATGTCGCATGGAAATTAGCCAGCCAGCTAAGACAGGTATTGATCTCTGTCCACGACACCGTATTTTTACGGGCTGAATAGCCTGATGCATTCAAGTCTTCAAACACCATTAGTACCTCGTCGTCAAAATGCTTTAGTGCCAGGCAGTGAGGTGTGCGACAACCATCATCACATTGCTTGTTATATTGCGCATACCAGGCTGTTTCAACACGGTAGGATTTAAGTTTACGCTCATGCGATAAATTGGTGTTCCACCCACGTGGATGCTTGCTGTTATCAGGTAGCTTAACATGTTTGACAACCACACTTTCGGTAGCACATCCCTTCAATCCAATTCTGAGTATTTTCCCGTATCCGCTCCACAGGTTTTGAATTTCTTCAATTTCGTAGAGATCATCGGCAGCCGTTGCTTTTAATATGGTGTCTTTAAAGAGTTGATTCATTAATGATTAAGTGAATAGTGAAAAACTAAAAGTGAATAGTTTTGAGTTTAGAGTTCTGGGTTTAGTATCTAAAAACTGAAGTTCGTGTATTTTTTGGCTGGATATTTTAGCATGCTGTAAATCGTCTTGATACTTTGTACTTGATACTCTTTACTTTTCTGGCTTGTCCAGGTTAGGGTTTAGGGTTTTTCGAGCATTGCTTTGAGTATTTTATAATCGGTCTTTCCGGTGCCCAGTGTTGGTATTTCTTCTATTGAAACAACTTCACGAAGCTTGGCAATAGGTGCTACACCATTGGCTAACAAATGTTGGTTGGCTTCGTCCAGATCAATATTGTTTTTAGCAAATAGGGCAATGCGTGGAGGCGTGGTTGTATCTGTTCCTTCAACAGCCAGTACCTGCTCTTCATCACTGCCGTATTTTTCGAGTAGTATTTTCTCAATAAATGGCAGGCTGATCATTTCACCTGCTATTTTGACAAAGCGTTTTAAGCGACCGGTTATAAACAGAAAGCCATCCTCATCCAAATACCCTAAATCACCCGTTTGGTAGTAACGTTCGTCATCTATATCAAAAAATGGATTTAAATCGGGCTCATTCAGGTAGCCATCAAAAACATTGGGGCCATGCATGTAAATCATCCCTGCCTGGTTGGCTGCCAGAGGCTTTTTGCTGTCCAGATCGAGTATTTTTGTTTTAATGCCTGGCAGTACCTTACCTACACTGTTCAATTTCTGCTTTTCCATTGGGTTAAGCGATAAAACAGGCGAACATTCTGTGATGCCGTATCCTTCCAGTATCAAGGCATCATTGGTCACCGATTCAAACAAGGTTTTAAGAGATTCCGGCATAGCTTCGGCACCCGATATGGCATACTTAATGGATTTGAACGCATAGCTGGCTGTTGAACCCTCTGCCAGCAACAGTTTAAGAAACCCCGGGGTTCCGATCAGTACATTGGTTTTGGTGTGTTTGATTATGCGTAATACCTCTTTGGCATCGGTTGGGTTAGGGGTATAGGCCACTTTTACACCGGTAATCAGCGGTAAAATATTAAGCACGGTAAAGCCAAAACTGTGGAAAGGAGGCAGAAATGACAGGAAATTGTAATTGTTATCAATGTCGATCATTTTAAAAGCACTGGCCAGATTATTGACCACATTACTATGCGATAATGGAACGGCTTTAGGCAAGGCTTCACTGCCCGATGTAAACAGGATAACGGCTGATTCAGGAAGGCGATAGGTTCTGATAAACAGCTTTGGAAACTTCGCCTTGAGGGCACCTTTTAATTTAGTTGATAAACTAAGTTGAGGCACTTTCTTTTCCAATAGAACTACCTTGTTTTTGATTTCAGGAGGTAGTTGTTCTTCAATCTTTTCAATAAAAGCACCGGCTGATAGAATGGTATTTACCTCGGCTGTTTTCATACAGTGAAGCAATACTTTTTGACCTACTGTCCAGTTAAGCATTACCGGAATTTTGCCCGCGAGATAGCAGGCAGCGATAAGCAGTGTTGTGCTCTGTAAAGCCGGCAGCATAATACCAATGTGTTTATCCTTGTATTCTTTTTTAAGCATCTCGGATACAACGCAAGCTTTTAGAAAGAAGGTCTTTTTATCGGTAGAACCCAACATGGCATCATAACAGAAGGGATCTGAACCATTTTTGGTAAAGGTTTCAATGATAAGTTGGGCGATGTTCTTCTCAGCATTGATTGAAATATTTTGGATTTCAGATACAGGCAAGTGTAAGTTCGATGGTTTTAAATCACTTTCACTGCTGAATTTGCCCATGGCCACAAGACATAAATCGGCCACAGTTTTTATTTCATTGATTTGAGGTGCTTTGAAAGTTGTAAACAGATTTTCAACTTCTGAGATTATCTCCACCAGGTTAAGTGAATCGGCACCCAAATCCAGCTGAAGATAGCTTTCTTTGGTAATGACAGACTCTTCAATTTCCAATATCTGTGCAATGCAGCTGCTAACTTTCTTTAGCACATCATCAGGAATAGCAAGCGTCGAATTGCCATTGGTCTTTTTAAGAGAAGCATCCGAGCCGGCAATGGTTGGCGGTAACTTCCGCTTAAGCTTTGGTGCCAGAAAATGATATCTGATATAGCTCACGGCTTCTTCTCCATTCACATTGTATACACTTTCCAGATAGCGGTTAAAGGCCTGTTTGTCAATCTGCGATTTAGAACGTGCTTCATCTGTAATATTTACTATTTCAATATTTACCTGACGCCTTGGCATCAATAAAAGAAGGTTGCAAAACCAGAGGCCGATGCATTTAAATAGTGTAGCGAAGAATGATGGAGATTTACCCATCCATGCACGCGACCAGCGACTTCCCCACAAACCGGATATACGCACAGCGATCACCTCTGCATCTTCAGGTAGTTCCTTAACAACAAGCTGGGCACTTTGTTTATTGATGATGCGTTCATAGCCTTGTGCGGCAATCTGACCACTAGGGTACAATACCACATTTCTGCCATTTTTAAGTCCTTGTCCAACGGCACTCACAATTTGATCCAGAACATTGGTGTTTCGACTGCCTGCTTCCAAATCACTTACTCTTACAGCTCCCCATCCCTTAAAAAAGCTTTTAGCTACAGGAATATCGTAGTAGCTTGAAAGCATTACAGGAACCGCTGTACTGTATTTGTACAGATTCGCAAAAAGCAGAATCGGGTCCATGATTGCCTGGTGGTTCGGAAGAATCAGTTTAGCATTCACTGAATTTAAATGCTCCTGGCCCTTGATACCTACTTTGTAACGCGCACTTAATACCAGGCGTACGAAGGCGAAAAGCAATTTGGCAATTCCGATTATAATGGGATGACGATGTTTCATATCATTATTTTTTAATAGTAAAAAATATCGCTTGCTGAGCAAGCAAAATGTAAACCACAAAATCCACGAATAACACAAATTGTGAATAGTTGTGCAATTTTTAGTTTACTACTGTCTTCTGACTAACCATGAGGGGCTAACTATTGTTTACTCCTTTATGCGCCCTGCACCGGGTATGCGTAACCAGGCAAAAATAGTAATGAGTAAAGTTATAACAGCAACAGCCGCAAATACAACCAATGAATTGGCTAAGGTTTCCACAAGGCCAAATACTCCTGCTGATAACAGGATAAAGGTAAAAAGCATCAGGTTGTTATAGGCCAGAATTAATCCCAGTTTACGGCCTTGAACACGATCCTGAATAAAAGCGTTTAGTGGAATTTTAAATACACCGGCAAAAAAAGCAGTGAGTACAATCAGAATGGTAAAAAGGGTGGTTTCCGGGTTAAGTATAAATATCAGCGACACACAAATCAACATGCCAACGCCGCCAATTGGTACCAGGTTTGTTCTGACTTTTTTATTCGAAATAACTCCAGTTATATAACACCCAAGACCTATACCTATGGCAACAATGGCCATTATAGTACTGGTAGCAGTATCGCTTAACTGAAGCATATTACGACAGTGTACCGTAATATTCATTTGCAGCAATGAGCCAATAGCCCAAAACGTAGCCAGACCCATGATAACCACATTCAATCCTTTTATTTGGCGACTCCATTTATACGAGCGGATGAGAAAAAGGATAGGATTAAGCGTCGTACTGTCTTCATCATCAGGTACGGTTTCTTTTGGTGCTATTTTTAAACTGATTAACCAACCCAATACCGCAAAGATGATAAGCGCCGCACAAACTATGGTGATACGATGAGGAGCAAGCAATTCAAATTGACTGATGTCAGAGGTAACACCCGCAAAGTAAGTCCCAAGCAGTACACCCATAAATGTTAACATTTCCATGGCACCGGTTCCAAAAGGTATTCCTTCTTTACCACCAATGTCGCGGATAATTCCATATTTGGCTGGCGAAAATAAACAGCTTTGCAAACCCATAAGAAATATGGCAAACATGGTGATGGTGATGCTCTGAAATATGAAGCCAATAGAGGCAATTGCCATGATGGGAATTGCAAATAATTTAGCCCTCTGAATGATTTTTGCTTTTGCATGATCACGAGCCAGTTTACCAGCAATTGGTGAAAATGCAATATATGGCACTACAAATAAGGCTGAAGCAAGCATGATAACAATGGACTCTTTATCTTTCATTATCCATGTGGTAGAAATAAAAAATACGAGGTATTTCAGATAGTTATCATTCAATACACCTAAAAAGTTGGTGATGAAAAGTGGTAACCAGTTGGTTTTTATTGCTTTGTTCATGATTTGAGTTTTTAAAGCAGGCTGCCGAATTTAACCAGCAGCCTGAATGGTTACAAATATATATGAACCACTTGTTTTCTGCACAGTAAGGGTGCATATTAACGATTACTTATCGCTAATTTCTGCTTCATTTTCTGTTCTTGGTATAAGAACAGCTTCTTTATCGAGCCATCGTTTGTTAATATTTGCAATGGCAAGGGTAACTAAGCCCATAATCATCAGGAATATCATTTTGCTTATGCTGGCTTCACCTGATAAATCCCAAAAGAAGACTTTTACGGATGTGATAAGCAGAACAATAGAACCCATGATTCTGAATGCGATCGCCTTAGTATGTGCACCCCACAGGAATATAAACAGGGCATAAACAATGTACGAGATTGATATGGCCAGTGACTGATGCATAAAAGTAATGTCATAAGCCGACCAAAGGTTTTTAATCTGTATTGTAAATAATCCCGCCACGATGATATTGGATACGATGGCCATAAAAGTACTTAAGCTGTTATTGCCAGCCTGTTCTTGTTTACCAGCATAGAAACCAAAGGAGGCTAAGGCAATCCATGTTAAGGCGCCTGCATTGAAGAATGGGATATATCTTATTCCAAGAATCTCTACCCATTGAACATCCCAGGCTACAGTGAACCAGTAGATGATTAGAATCATCCAGGCGGCATAACTAACAATGGTCAACTCCTTTGTTTTTGTAAAATGCCCGATGGCATAGGTACTAACAACGACCAATAGCCATAATAAAGTTGTGATCACATATTCTAATCCATAAATGCTTAAAGGATGGATGTTAGCTGCTGAAATGGCAAATAAAATAAGTCCGATGCACACATAAATAATGGCCGGGAACACACTTTTATCAGATAACTGGTAGATAAATGCAGCGGCTGAAATAAATGTGATACCAACGATCAGCAATGGTACGGTAAAGCTGATGTCAAAACTTCCAAGAATGTAAATTGACCAAAAAATAAACAACATGGCATTGAGTAGGCTTAAGTATAAATTCCAACCTGTAAATCGATCGTTCTCAATGTAAGAGGCATAGATAATTCCACCCATATACGTGACGAACAATGCGGCTGCATAAAAGAATGGTCGTCCCCATGATAAAGGATCAAAATAGATAAAGTAAGTGGCATAAATCAATACCGTGATTAAAAAGGTCATAATACGTAATTCAGTCCAGCGCTTTGACAGGCTAACATACAATGCACCTACATTTAATATCAGGACATAAATAAACAGCCACACATCATGTTGAGGTTCAGCCTTCATAAAAATAGGGGACAGCAGGCCACCCATAATACTGATAAAAATGAGGCCCCGTAAGTTGTAGCGATAACTCAAAAAGGTTGTTAAGGCAGTTATGCACAGCACCGAAATAAAGGTGATGTTGTAGGGCCATGTGAGGTTGTTGCTAAATGCTACATATGAGAAAGTAGCATAAATAACACTCATTCCACTTCCTGCCAATAACTGGCAGAGGTTCAATTGACTTTTGCGATAATAGCTGTAACCGGCAAACAGAAGTGTAATTCCTGTGGCAAATCCGGTCAGGACTCGCATTTCGGCTGGGAACCAATCATTTTCAAAGGCTATTTTCAAGAAATAGGTAAACGATGAAAACAAGAATACGATTCCCAATGAGGTGATCCAGTGTTTTTTAATTAGTTCGATCATGACTAATAAATTTGGGTTAAACTTTAATTTTTAACACTACAAACTTACAGCAACATAGAGTGCGGATACAAACCAATGTTAAGTAATAAAGGAGTTTTAAAAACTTCACTATATTTGTTGTGATATCAATAGATACAGTAAATGTATTTATTAAAAAAGGACTTTTAAAAAGTGTAATGTGGATAGTTTAAATGCCATCATCAGTACTTTTACAAAAGTAGATGCGAGTGAATTTTCAGTATTTATCAATCGGCAAAAGCTGAAGGCAAATCGGAAAGATTTGGAGCTGTTTCAGCTTCTATATCGTCAGCCTGAGCTTGCGAAACAGTCCTTTTTAAGCAAATTATATCCCGATGGAAATAAGGTGGCCTATCATGCTCTTCGTAAAAAGCTGATGAAGCATCTTACCGATTTTATTTATTTTAAGCAGCTACGCGAAGATGATACGGCTGAAACTCAAGTGTCAGCATATATCAGTTTATCTCGTTTCTTACTTGATCGGGGCATAATAAAGGAAGCCTGGAAGAATTTAAAGAAAGCGGAGCAACTCGCTGTCTCCGCAGAGCTTTTTGCACTGGCCAATCAGATTTCGCGTTTACAGCTGGAAATGCCTTTGGCTCTTCTGAAACAGGATGTAGACGAAATTCTGGAACGAAAAAATACCTACTTAAAGCTGGCCATTGAAGATGATCGGGCAGATACGGCCTACAAAATAATTCAGCATCATCTGCAACAGGCCAAATCCAGGGTGGATGCACCCGACCTTCGTACGATCATTGAGAGTACCCTCCGTGATTTTCAGTTGGATCAGGCCATGTCACGTCGTCCTTCAATTGTCTACAAAGTGATGTCCATTGCTCGTGGAGCGGCTAAGTCCGAAAAGGATTATTATCATTTTGAACCATTGGCCATGCAGTTGTATGATAACATTACTTTGTCGACGGCCTCTGGCGAGCGCGATAAAGTTTTTATAGCCCGTATTCAGTATATTATTGCACATACTTTATTTCGAAATAAAAAGTTTTCAAAAGCACAGGATTATCTGAAATTACTGAGACAGCAATTGAGAGGTGTCTCAAAAGCTGAATATGTGCGGTTGTTACCCAGATCGATACAGCTTTATGCGGCCACACGCTTCTTCTCAGGTTATATCAATGAGGCGATTCGCATCGTGGATGCAGCCTTTCTTGACAAAATGAAAATGAAACCTGAAGATGCTTTGAATCTGATTTTGAATCAGGCCATTTATCATTTCTATAATGAGGATTATAAGCAGGCGGCTAATTTGTTTCGTCAATTTTCGCACAGTAATATGTGGTATGTAAAGGTGGCCGGTGTTGAATGGGTGATTAAGAAAGATCTATTGGATGTTTTCATTCATTTTGAACTTGGTAATTATGACATTGCCTCCAATCGAATTAGGGCTATTCTCAGGCAAAAGCAGCTCTTTGATGCCTGGCCACAACTGAATCGTGTCAAGACTTTTTTGCAGCTGATCAACCAGATTGTCGATGATCCTGAAGTGGCAAGCAGTCCAGATTTTTATGACGCCGTTGAAGAAGCCTTCGACTGGATACCAATTGAGCAGGAAGATTTGCATGCGTCAGTATACTATGCATGGATGAAATCAAAGATTGTGGGGCAACCTGCGTATAAAGTTTTACTGGAACTTATTTCAATTGAGTAACGATCAAAAAATAGATTCACTTGTTTGTTATTTAAGCTTACTTTTGCAAGGAAATTAAATACGATGAATACAGTGCGATTGACCGTTCAGAATAGAAATGAAGAAATGCTTCTTCCGGAGGGCGTAAAACAGATTGAGTTAGTGCTTTCACGATTAAAATGTAAAGATGTATTGCTTGAGCTGGTGGATGAAAGTGGTACGGCAAAAGGTAAACCATTGGAGAAATATCTACCTGTGATAAAGCAAAAGGGCATACGAAAAATGCGATTTATAATGAATGATTTTAGTACACAGCCTATTGAAATTCAGGTGAGATGGAAATGATGCGCTTCTTTTTACTTAATCTTTTAATAGTGGTATTGTTTATGAACTGCCAACCAACTGAAAGCAGAACCGAACTGCGGTCTGGTGATATATTATTTCGTGGAAAAATGAATGGTTCCTTATCGAAGGCCATTGATGAGGTGACTCAGACAGGACAGGAGCATCACTATACGCATATGGGCATTGTTGAACTCACCAACGATACTGTATGGGTGTTACATGCTGCCCCGGAAAAAGGAGTGTATTGTGAGTTGCTGTCAGATTTTTGTTTACAAGGCGAAGATTCAGTGATCATTGGTCATTACCGAATCAAAAATATCACTGAGGTGACGATAAAAGATGCGTTGACGAAAGCACATACTCATCTAGGTGAAGCCTATAACTACAGCTACATTATGGAAGATAATGGCTATTATTGTTCGGAATTTGTTTACGAAATATTTGCTTCTGATTCTGTATTTGAGCTAAATCCAATGACCTTTATTAATCCGGCTACTGGTGATTTTCATACAGGATGGGTCGAGCATTATCAAAAGATCGGTATAGAAATACCAGAAGGCAAACCAGGTTGCAATCCGAATGGAATGGCGGCAAGTGAGCGATTATTGTTTTTAGGTGAAATTAATAATTAGACTTAACCACAGATGACACGAATGACCACAAATAAATATCTTTCATGGGACTAATAAGAATGATAAAAAGCGACTACGATATGTACGAGTATCAGAGTCTGGAATGTTTGGTAGCCATAGAGCGTGGTGAAGCCAAAAAGATTAAAGCTTTTCGAAAAAAGTATAAAGGGAAAAATGATAAGCCTGGTGATACTGTTTCGGGATACAAATTTGTTGTTGATGAGGAATTTGATTCACTGAAAATCGATTTTTCAGAGCAATTTGATCTGGAAATAAGACACCTTGTTAATGTAAAAGGATAAACCTTTATTAACTCATTCTGTTTGTATACAAAATGTAATGAAGATGAAACAGATTGTATTGGTTGTTGCAAGTGTCTATGGAGCCTTATCAGTTGTTTTTGGAGCCTTAGGCGCTCATGCACTGAAAAAGATACTCACCGAAAGTCAATTGCAAAGTTTTGAAACGGGTGTAAAATATCAGATGTATCATGCCATTGTCTTATTGGTATTGGGGCTCTTTTTTAATTTCGAAACTCGACTGCAAAGTTCAATGGGCTGGATGTTTATAACTGGTGTATTTCTGTTTTCGTTAAGTATCTATTTGCTTAGTTTATCATCTGTATTGGGACTAAACCTGCGCTTCCTTGGGCCTGTAACTCCACTGGGAGGGTTACTTATGATTCTTGGATGGATATTTCTATTGGCCGTTATAGTTAAAGAATTACCAATAAAATAAAAGTCCGCTAACAACGAGCGGACTTTCAGATATCTATTATTTCAGTTTATTAATAGTATTTTTTCTTAATATTTGCAGCTCTTTGAGTCATGTCAATATTCTGAAGAATCTTAAGCTTCAGATGCTGCGGATAATCAGGATGATCCTTTAAAAATTGAGTTGCCACATTGTAGGCCTGCTCAGAACCATGTCCGCTATAGCTACTTCCCAACCAGCCTATAGGGAAGAATATATCACCCGTAAGCTGAATCTCCTCCAATAAGTTCAATGTTGATTGCAGGTAGTTAACAGCGTGTTCTGCTCTAAGTGGATGATGTAAGTTTCTTAATGAGCTTTGAACCCATGATTCGATGCGTCTGTTCTCAAGCTTCGATAATGATATAAAGAATGCATCGCGATCAGCCGCATTTTGCGATAATGAAGGCAGTATAAATGCTAACTTTTCTTTATTGTGTTTGCTCTTTAAACTTTCGGTAACTTGTTTGCTTAATGCTTCAGCATCCGAATGATCTTTAATATATAGTTGACTTAAAATGCCAATTTTGTCATTCTCACTTAAGGTTATTTTGTCAATAGACTTTTTGCCACTAAGGATATCGGCTAATAGAGCAACAGATTGATCGGTGGTACAGATGCTTTGCCATGCTCTGAACAGCGTCTTTTTATTGGCGATGTTTTCGCGGCTAATCATGTTTTCCCAAAGCATTTGTTCGATGGAAGGAGCCAATTCATTGCGCTTCTCTGCAATAACGAATTTCCAGAATAAGGATTGCAACTGCCTTGTGTATTGGGAAAGAATCAGAGGATTCTTTTCACCAGGAATGGCTTTTATTAAATATGCGATAAATTGATCAGGATGAATTGTGCCGTCCAAAAAGTTCTCATAAAGATTGATCACCATTCGGCCCTTTAATAATTCATCGGTAAGTATTGGTGTGTTTTCAAGCCAATAGTTCAACTGAGGCTCTGTTAAACGTACCAAACCATAACCCGATTCATCCGCCAGGAAAAGTGTATTGTCAATATCTAACTGATCATTGACTTTGATGGATGCATCAAACATTTCATATTGCAAATGCTTATCCGAATTTTGAATGATATTGATCGTCTGAGGCCAGTAGGTACCAGCTGAGCTTAAGTTGCTGTATTCTGTTGTCTGCGATAATTTCCATTGATCAGCATTTTGCATGGAAGGCTCAGCAAATATTACCGGACGCCCTGGCTCATATACCCAGGCATTACTCCATACTTTCAAATCTGTTTCTGTGTATTTATCCACATAGGCAATTAATTCATCCCATGAGGCATTGCCATAGGCATGGTTTTTAACATACTCCTGTATGCCCTTTTTCAGGTTGGCTTCACCAGCAATGTTCTCCAGTTGCATCATCACAATTGGCGATTTATGGTAGATAATACCGCCATATAGTGTACCTGCATTTTTCAGGTTAGCCAACTGCTGGCCAATCGGGTTGGCTCCTTCGGTACGATCAACCGAATAGGCAGATGGGAAATGCGCCATTAGGAAACGTAAACTGTGATTCATTTCCGGAAACCAAGGTTGTGTAATTTTATCGGCAATGAAGTTGGCAAAGACTTCTTTTAACCACACTTCATCAAACCATGGCATAGTCACCAAATCACCAAACCACATATGTGCTGTTTCGTGTGCAATCAGGTTGGCACGTGAAAGTTCTTCATTACGTGTTGGGTTTTCATCGAGGAAAATCTTCTCAGAACGGTAATAGGTTGCACCCGGATGCTCCATGCCACCAAACTGGAAGGATGGAATTGCTACAAGGTTATAGGTTGCAAAAGGATAGTCATGTTCGGTGAAATCTTCAAGCCAGTCAAGCGATGCCAATGTTTGGCGAAAAACTTCATCAACATTGCGGTTAAACTTTGCTGTGTCATCCACCATATGGAATAAGCCGATCTCTTTTTTCATCCATTGGCGTGAAGTGTATTGATACTTACCTGCTGTAAACGCCCATAAGTAGGTGCTTAACGGTCGAGATGGCGCAAAGATCAATTCAATGCGACCTTCGTTAACTTGTTTGATTGTTTGCTCACCATTTGCAACACCGGTCCAGGTTTCAGGTAAATCCATTTTAACAGAGAAACGGCCTTTAATATCTGGTTGATCAAAACAAGGAATGGCTGTGCGCGCCCGGTCTGGAACAAAAAGTGCATAGAAGTAATCATTATTTCGATTTAATGCTCCATCGCCTAAAGTAAATTTAATTTGAACCGTATTCTTACCTTTTACCAGATGTGATTTGTCAAGTTTGATGTGCTCATTAATAATAGATGATGTAATTGTATCATTATTAATTATTACTTGGTGCAACTGATCATCTGTAGCCTTAAAATCAAGATAAACGGTTTGCTTGTCAGAAAGATCAAAGGTAATAATTGATTGACCATCGATCGGTTCATCGATATCTTCGGGAACAACGATTGACAGATTATAGTTCAGTTCCGATATTACCTTAGCACGCTGATTAGCCAGGCGTTTACTCACTCCATCTCCCGGAGCAGGCTTTTCACATATGGAACAGGCAGTAAAGATTAAAATAAGGATAAATACAATAGTTTGTTTCATAGTAAGATGATTTAAAGCATCTAAAATAAATAAACTCACTCAATTTATGGTTGAAATGAAATAATTCATGTTGAGAGAAATCGAGCGTAAAAACATAATGTTCCATTAATTGTTTGACACATCAGGAAATACCTTAATCCTGACAAGCCAGAAAGTATCAGGTGCCAAGACATGTGCATCGAGACGATTAACAGCTTGCTAAAAAAATACCCTATTAAGACGAAATATTAAATGTAAGACACTATTTTAGATATTTAATAATTTTAACCAATGAAGATAATGATGAAATTCATTCTAAGCTTTTCTATTTTTTTAGTGGCACTAAGTGCTTGCACAGGAATCAAAACTACTTCTGATTATGATCCGACCGTAGATTTTTCGCAATATAAGACCTATGAGTTTTATGGTTGGGATAAGAAAACAACCGATGCTCTTAATTCCTTTGACCGGAAGAGAATTGAAGCTTCTTTTATTGAAGAATTTGAGAAAAAAGGACTTAAGCTGGTAGAAAAGGGCAGTGGCGGCGATTTGGTTGTCAGTTTATATCTGGTAAATGAAAAGCACACTCAGAAAACAGCAACTACAACTCATAGTCCGAATATACATGTGTCCGTTGGTTTTGGAGGTTATTACGGTTATGGTCCTGGTTGGGGATATGGTCCCGGATGGGGAGGCTATAGTACCACTTACATTAATGAAATAGATTATAATGTTGGTACTTTGATTTGTTCAGTTTTCGATGCTGAGAAGAAACAATTAATCTGGGAGAGTGCAGCCAGTAAAACCATTGACGAGAATCCTCAGATCAGAAAAAAGAGTATTCCTTACATTGTTCGATCAATTGTACGTAAGTACCCGAAGAAAAAATAAACGCATTATTACTTAAATCTGGTTAAAGCTCAAAACAGGTAGATGTTAACTTGTTTTGAGCTTTTTGTTAAGATCTTTTTGTGTTACTTTTGAATTATTACCTCTTAGTAAGGTTTTAAACCGAAATTCTCACTTATTTAATTCATATGACATCAAAGCAGTTTAATCTAAATTCATCCAATGACTTAATTGATAAGTTATTGAAGAATTTTAAGCTGATCGCACTGATGCTCGTTGTAGCCATCATGTTTAGTTCAGCTTTTTTTACAGTCGATCCTGAGGAAGTTGGGGTCATTGTTCGATTTGGTAAATATGTCCGGACGGTGGAACCCGGATTGAACTACAAGATTCCTTTGGCCGAATCTGTTTATAAAGTAGCCGTTGAACGTCAGCAAAAAATGGAATTTGGATTTCGTACCACCAGTGCTGGAGTTAAATCGTCGTACACCCGCAAAGGAGGTGGGGTTGATGAGGCACTAATGCTAACAGGTGACTTGAATCTCGCCGATGTTGAGTGGGTGGTTCAATACCGTATTGACAATCCATACAATTACCTGTTTAAGGTACGTAATCCCGAGGTGACATTGCGTGATATCTCTGAGTCGGCTATGCGACAGATTGTTGGTGATCGAACCGTTAATGAAGTACTGACAGTGGGGCGTTCAGAAATCAGTTCAAAACTTCAGGAATTGATGCAGCAGGTGTGCCGTGAGTATTCTTTAGGAGTAAAAATTGAGCAGGTGGTGCTTCAGGATGTTAATCCGCCAGAGCCTGTTAAAGCGGCGTTTAATGCTGTTAATGAAGCACAGCAGGAAAAGAAAACTTTAATCAACAAAGCGGAGGCTGAATATAATAAGGTCATTCCGAAAGCAGCCGGACAGGCAAAGGAAACCATTCAAATGGCTGAAGGTTATGCCACCGAGCGTGTAAACAATGCCAAGGGAGATGTGGCACGATTTAATGCTTTGTATAAAGAATATATTAAGGCACCTGAAGTAACACGTCGCCGTATTTACCTTGAAACAATGGAAGATGTAATGCCTCGATTGGGTCAGAAGATCATTACCGATCAAAATGGCAATAATGTATTACCATTACTGCAAATGCAACTTTCACAATCTAAAACTGCTAGCAATGGACAATAAGAAGACTATTATAATTACCGTATTGGGAGCGATTGCCTTGTTCCTGTTTTCACAAGGTGTTTATATTGTTGATGAAACCGAGCAAGTTGTGGTAACCCAGTTTGGTAAGCCTGTGGGTGAGGCAATTACTTCGCCGGGTATGAAGTTTAAAGTGCCATTTATACAGACTACCCACTTTTTCGACAAGCGATATTTAGAATGGGATGGTGATCCAAACCAGGTGCCTACGAAAGACAAGAAATTTATTTTTGTAGATACCTATGCACGATGGCAGATTATCGATCCGCTGCAGTTTTATAAGCGTATGACCAATGAGCGTAGTGCTTATTCGCGCCTGGATGATATTTTAGATGGAGAAACGCGCAATTACATTGCCAAGCACAATATTGAAGAGGCTGTTCGATCAACTAACCGTGTACCTCAATCGGCAGGTATAGCCGGTGAGATGATTGGTGATAGCCTGATGTCCATTGCTGTAGGGCGCGATAAGATTCAGGAAATGATTCAAAAGGCATCGAATCAACAAGCGAAAGAGTTGGGAATTGCGATTCTGGATTTCCGCTTCAAACGTATTAATTACGATCAGGATGTTGAAACGCAGGTGTACGAGCGTATGAAGAGTGAGCGTTTTCGTATTGCTGACAAATTCAAATCTGAAGGGCAAGGAGAAGCATCGCGAATAAATGGTGAGAAAGATCGTGAGTTGAAAACCATTGTTTCGGAAGCCTATAAAACAGCTGAAGAGATAAAGGGTGATGCAGATGCAGCTGCAGCAGCCATTTATGCATCAGCCTATGATAAAACGCCTCAGGCGCGTCAATTGTACAGCTTCTTAAAATCGATGGAAGCTTATGAAAAAACCTTTGACGATCAAACACACATTATTCTTTCAACAGATAGTGAGTTCTATAAGTATTTGAAAGGCATGAAATAGTGATGCTTTAAAAAGATTAGCAAGCCTGCTGGATATTATTTATCAGCAGGCTTTTTTAATATGATCGAGATTATTACGGTCATACCCATTAAATACGGATAAAATAGGTAAGTCATAATATCAAATGGTGATAGTAAACCAGCAGACAAGCCTACCGCAGCTAATATTTGTGCACCATACGGCAATATTCCCTGTACAAAGCAAGAGGCCGTATCCATCAAACTGGCCGATCTTCGAGGTTCAATCTTAAACTTATCGGCAACAGTTTTAACAATAGGCCCCGACATCAGAATGGCTATGGTGTTATTGGCAGTAAAAACATTAATAATACCAGTCAATGTTACAATACTGAACTCAGCTCCCTTTTTGCCTTTCGTTTTCTTTCCAATGTGGCTGATGATGTAGTCGATGCCGCCATTGAGGCGCACCACCTCTACAATGCCTCCTACCAGCATCGATACGATGACGATCTCAGCCATACCTTGCATACCATTATTAACCGATGAAAAGTAGCTCCACAGGTTAAACTCTCCAATTGCTAAACCAATTCCTCCTGCCAGAATTATTCCTATACTTAACACCAGAAATACATTCATCCCCAATATGGCTGTAATGAGTACAATCAGGTAAGGTGTTAGTTTGAGGTAATCTATAACCTGGATGTCAATCTGGTGATCTCCACCATTTGAAGGAACTAGAAAGTAAATGACCAATGAAATAACGGCCGCAGGCAGAACGAGTCGAATATTGGCCTTGAACTTATCCTTCATCTTACAATTCTGAGTTCGGGTTGCAGCAATGGTGGTATCTGAAATCATTGACAGGTTATCGCCAAACATGGCACCTCCAATGGCGGCACCAACCGCAATGGCAGCATTAAGATCAATGGCTTCGGCTAATCCGATAGCAACCGGTGTCAAGGCCACCACTGTGCCAACAGAAGTGCCTACTGATAATGATATGAAGCAGCCAATGATAAAAAGTCCGGCAACTAATATTTCCTGAGGAAGATAGCGAAGACCAATATTCACCGTAGCATCAACAGCTCCCATTTCGCGGGCAACGTTGGCAAAAGCTCCGGCTAAAATAAATATCAGACACATCAGCATGATGCCAGAATGTCCCATGCCCTTGGTGAAAGTTTCCATTTTATTAATCAACTTCTTCCCGGGAGCCATAAGCAGAGCTACACCCGAAGCAGCAAGAAAAGAAATGGTGATGGGCATTTTGTAAAAGTCACCGCTTATCCAGCCCGGAATAAGGTATATGACCAGAAAAACACCGATTGGTATCAGTGCCTTAAGTTTTAATTGTTTCATTTGTATTAGTGGTTCAATGTTTTGCGGCGCAAGTATAGTAATATCATATTTATTACCGAATGATTAATAACAAAATCAGTTCGTTTTCAAATAGTTTAACCGTGGTTAAGTTAATGTACATGTATAAAAACTATTTGCCTGACTAATGTGTTACAAACATTGTTAAACAAGTTGAATTTCTACCCAATAAAATATGGAACAACTAACAAACCCGGACTCCTGGGTTGATGCATACGCAGATTATTTATACCGATACGCATTATCTCGTGTGAGTAATACTGAAATAGCTGAAGATCTGGTTCAGGAAACTTTTTTAGCCGGAATAAAGAACCTTGATTCGTTTAAAGGAAAGAGCAGTGAACAAACCTGGCTGACAGCCATCCTAAAGCGTAAAATTATTGATCATTACCGAAAAAAATCGTCATCGAAGGAAGTGTCGTTTGATATGCCGGACGACAGGTTCGGTAAATATGGCTCGATGAATGATCATTGGATGGATAGCAGGGCACCAAAAGAATGGCAGCTGAATAGTGATGAGGCATTGGAAAATGATGAACTAAAGGCCGTACTGCAAGCTTGTATTCAGCACCTGCCCGAAAAATGGGCGTCATGCTTTATATTGCGTATAATGGAAGAAATGAAAGGCGAAGAGGTTTGTAAGGAATTAAATATTTCTTCGTCTAATATGTGGGTGATGCTTCACAGGGCACGACTACAACTTCGAGATTGCTTAGAAAAAGGATGGTTTAAATAAGAAAATTGACAGATGGACACAAAAGGAAAAATGATGATTACGTGTAAGGAAGCCACTTTTCTTATTTCAAAAAAGCAGCAAGATAAGTTAAACTGGTTTGAACGACTGCAATTGAACTTGCATTTGATGATGTGCAAGTATTGCCGTCGATTTGCCGAGCAGGTTAGCTTTATTACCAAAGCAATTGCCAGCTTAAAGAAGAAAGTAATGAACCAATCGGCTGGTGTATCACTAAGCGATGAAAAAAAGCAGCTGATAAAGAAAAAGCTCCTCGAACAAAAAAAGTAACATGCAATTGTAAGGAATAATTTAATAGTTCGTCTAAGTTGACAAAGCAATAAAGATATAACTATCTTAAACTATTAAATAGTTCATTATGAAAGCAAGGAAAGAGAAACAAAGCAAACTACTTAAAACAGTAGTAATCGGTGGAATGATTGCAGGAGCGACATCTATATCAGCTAATGCGAATAATTTATTTGCCTATGGCGACCTGGGAACAGGAGCGGAACTAAGATCTAATTTGCTGGATCAATATGGTACACCTGCTGAAACAGCAAACCTTCCATCAGACTATATATTAGGTGAAGCCAAGTGTGGAGAGGCTAAATGTGGTGAGGGAAAATGTGGCGAAGCTAAGTCGGAGAAGGCCAAAAAGGCTAAAAAATCAGAAAGCAAGAGTGCTGAGGCTAAGTGCGGTGAAGGTAAATGTGGAGAAGGAAAGAAAGAAGCTAAAAAATCGGAAAGTAAAAGCACTGAGGCTAAGTGCGGCGAGGGGAAATGTGGAAACTAACAGCCGTGATTTTGAAGATTGAAAGAAGGCTTTATAGTCTTCTTTTTATTTTTTAAGTGAAATTAATTGTGTTAAGATGAAAGCACAGGTAGGCATTGGTTTTAGGCGTGATTTTGCAGATGAATTTATTGATAATCCTGAATTCAACCCTGACTTTATTGAGTTAGCGCCCGAAAACTGGATTGGAATGGGAGGCTACTGGAAAAAGAAGCTGGATACTGTAGCTGAAAAATACCCGATTACATGCCATGGTTTATCTTTATCGATTGGTAGTCCCGACGATTTGGATATGAACTTTTTAAAGGATGTAAAGGATTTCCTGAACAGATATGATGTGAAGATCTACTCAGAGCACCTGTCTTTTTCAAAAGCTGCCAATGCCCACTTATACGATTTACTACCAATACCATTTCGCCAGGATGCCGTTGATCATATTGCCGCCAGAATAAGTATTGTTCATGACTACCTGAAACGACCACTGGTTATCGAAAACGTGTCTTATTATACTTCTGTAGAAGCACAGATGAGTGAACTTGAATTTATACAGAAAGTAGTCGCCAAATCGGGTTGTCAGCTTTTATTGGATGTTAATAATGTGTATGTAAATGCATTTAATCATCAGTACGATGCCAAAGCGTTTATAAGTCAGCTTCCGCTTGATAATGTGGCTTATATCCATATGGCAGGCCATGAAAAAGTGGCGCCTGACTTAATTATAGACACACATGGTGAAGCTATTATTGACCCGGTATACGATTTATTTGACTTCACTGTTCAATTATTGCACCCTGTGCCCGTGTTGCTTGAACGTGATTTTAATATCCCCGAAACTTCGGAGTTAATATTAGAAATGGAGAGACTTAAATCAATCGTTAAGAATAGATGGGAGGCAGGCTATGCTGTTACACGCTGAAACAAAAGAAATACAAGAAACATTAGCAAGCTATTGCCGCAATGGTAGAGTGCCATCTATTAATATCAGTCGCCCTGATGCGCTGAAGCATTATCGTCGTCTGATTCGAAATGTTATTACCAATACAATGGAGGCCGCATTTCCAATCACTTATCAGTGGCTTGACCTAAATGAGTGGGATCAACTGATCGATGAATTTATGGATGAGCATGATTCACAAACGCCCTCCGTGTGGAAGCTGCCAAAGGAGTTTGCACAATATGTAATTTCGAGAAACTATCAGCAACTTTTTGATAAACCTGCTTTGAATGATCTGATCCGTTTCGAATGGTGCGAGGTGGAAATTCATACCTTGGAAGATGTTGCTGAGCCAGATGTTGTAAGCTTGGAATTTACAGCTGATAAAAAGCTTCAGCTAAATCCATACCATCAAACATTAGAGCTTCAGTTCCCTATTCATCGACTAGTTGCTAACGAAGCTCAACTGCAAAAAGGAAACTACTTTGTGTTCGTTTATCGGGAGCTGGATACAGGAAAGGTCAGGTTTCTTGATATTTCTCCATTGCATGTGTTTTTATTAAAAAAAATAAACCAGCATAATATTTCTTTAGCAGATGTATTGCCTGATTTATGCAACGTTTTTAAGCTACGAGACGTAGATGTTGTTAACAAACATTTGAGTGTTTTTTGTCGTGATATGGTGGATAAGAAAATTTTAATTATAACTTAGGCTGTTAATTAGATAGCTAAACCCACCTTTTTATCACAATTGTTAACTAAATCTGAATGAATGAAAAATGTAATTAAGTTTATTAATGATGCTGCAAACTGGGCAAGCGATTGGGTCATGCTGTTTTTACGCTTTGTTCTGGCTTTTGGGTTTTATCATCCGGCAGTTAACAAATTTAAGAGCCTTTATGCCACTACAGAATGGTTTGCTTCTATGAATTACCCTTTACCAAAGTTCACCGTTATCCTCGTTGGATCAATTGAATTTGCAGGGTTCTTCTTGTTGATATTGGGATTATTAACTCGTTACATCACTATTCCGTTGATGTTTATTATGCTGGTGGCGATTTTTACCGTTCACTTAGGAAATGGATTTGCAGCTGGTGATAATGGAATGGAAATCCCGATTTATTATCTGATCATGCTTTTGGTTCTTTTTACCAAAGGGCCTGGAAGATTTAGTATTGATGAAGCTGTTGTCGAAAAAATAAAAGAACAACAATAAACAAAAAAAAGGCTGTATCAATTTGATACAGCCTTTTTTATGAGCCAATGACGAGATTTGAACTCGTGACCTCTTCCTTACCAAGGAAGCGCTCTACCCCTGAGCTACATCGGCAAACTAAAATTGAACTGACCGCAGAATCTAATTCAATTTTAATTACTATTAAACCCTGAGCGAAAAACGGGACTCGAAC
>DIYS01000055.1 GCA_002429115.1 Saccharicrinis sp. UBA6048
TTTTGACAACCTGAGGTGTTACTGAAAGTTTAAGTATATTATCTGATGCAAGATTTGGTAGTACCAGTATAGATAATACATACATCATTTACACACCTGATGAAAACTATTTTGGAAATGACACCATTGTCTATCAAATATGTGATTCTGATTCACCTCCTCTTTGTGCTACAGATACTATATTTATTACAGTACAAGCTGTTAACGATGCGCCAATAGCAGCGGATTATACTTTAACTCTCATCGAAGGTTCCACCAACAGCATCAATCTGGTTGAGCTGGGTTACGATATTGAAAATGACCCGATGAGCATTAGCCTCAGTTCAACTCCTGAAGTGCCTGGTTTATTGGAAGTGATAAATGGCACAACATTGCAATTTACTGCTAACCTGGGAAGTTTATGTACAGAGCATGAAATCTTCTACACTTTATCCGATGATAAAGATTCTACTGATGTAGGACTTGTAATCATTGAAATAACTGCCCTTGATTCGGATGGTGACAATATTCCGGATGTCATTGAAGATCCGGATGGGAATAATCTGGATTCGGATCAGGATCAAACACCTGATTACCTGGATGAAGATTCGGACAATGATGGAATTCCGGATTTTATGGAGGCAAACATTCAGGATAACTGTGTTGACTCTCCTGCAGATACGGATAATGATGGAATTCCTGATTACATCGATCTGGATTCAGACAATGACACATTTAGTGATCAGGAAGAAGGCACTGAGGATTGTGATAACGATGGCATTGCCAATTACATTGACCAATTTGATGACTGTACAGATGAAGTGATCGCGCCTGAAGTTTTTACACCAAATGGCGACGGTCAAAACGATTACTTCATCATTGAAGGTGCTACCTCCGATGATTTAAAAGCCAATGAACTCTTTATTTTTAACCGATGGGGAGGTCAGGTGTTCCACATGGTCAACTATGATAATTCCTGGGATGGTAAATCCAGTTCTGGTACACTTGGAAGCAACCAGCTCCAGGAGGGTACTTACTTTTATGTGTTCAAAACCAAAAGTGGTAAAGTCTTAAAAGGCACTGTCTATATTAAACGATAACGCGCTTGCTATGATACTTCAAAAATACATATCTATAAAATCAGTTAAGTTGCTTGCCTTATCAATCCTTATTAATCTGATTTGCAACACACAACAAGGCATTGCTCAACAAGATCCATTATATACTCAATATATGTTTAATACTTTAGCCTATAATCCGGCTTATGCTGGTTCCAGGGATGTATTGAGCATTATGGCATTATCACGTCACCAGTGGGTTGGCTTTGAGGGGGCACCATCAACACAAACTCTGACGGCTCACTCCCCTTTCGGTGAAAAAGTTGGACTTGGTTTGACTATAACTCATGACCAACTCGACCCTGTTCAACAAACTGGCATCTATGTCGACTATGCCTATCGTTTAAGAGTTTCTGACAATGGATTATTAGCTTTTGGTTTAAAGGGAGGACTCAATTTTTATCAAAACAATCTCAGCAAACTTAGCACTGGTAATATTAACGATGATCCGGCTTTAAACGGAGGAGATTACAGCAAAACACTTCCCAACTTTGGTTTTGGCGTGTATTACTATTCGAAACGGTTTTATTTGGGAGCTTCGGTTCCTAAGTTACTCGAAAACAAGCTCAATAATGGTGACATTGAAGTTCTGGGAGAAAGCGGACAAGAAGCGCGGCACTATTTTATTACAAGTGGACTCATCTTTGATTTAAACAACCATTTAATATTTAAACCCAGTATCTTAGCACGAATCACTCAAGCAGCCCCTTTTTCAATGGACATTAACGCTAACTTCCTGATTAAAGAGAAGCTATGGGTAGGTGGATTTTATCGGATAAAAGAAGCTTTTGGTGGCATCCTTCAATACCAGGTAACTAATCAGTTAAAAGTTGGGTACGGTTACGACATGACGACAAGCGAGTTAAGTAATTACAACAGCGGTTCTCATGAAATAATGTTGCAATACGAACTTAGTTTTACCAAAGATAAAGTGCAGTGTCCAAGGTTATTTTAAGATGTAGACCGATAAAATTGCTACTTTTATAGAATAGAGCACTTGGTGAATGAGAAGAATTATTCCATACATACTATTATTGATCAGCTCCTTAACTTTAGCCCAGGAAAAAGAACTGGAAAGAGCTGATATGTACTTTAATAGTTTTAATTATTCAAAAGCCATTAAAGCGTATCAAAGTCTGATCACTCATACTGACCATTCGTACTACTGTACCAAAATGATTGCCCTTTCCTACATGAAAAGCAATCAGCCCCATGAAGCAATTACATGGTTTAAAAACTGCTTAGACTTTGATGAAGTTGAAAATAGCATCCATTTGATGCTCGGTCAGGAGTTATTAAAGCTTAAGCGCATTGATGAAGCGTCAGGTTATTTTAATAAATTCTATCAGGATAATGCCACCCCGCATCAGTTGGTGCACCAGTCCTTTTCTGAGTTTTACCAGGGCCTTTTAGTGGATACATTCAGGTACAAAATTATTCCGTTAACAATAAACAGTAAGTATGATGAATATGGTCCCTCGCTTATCAACAGCGAGATGATATTTACATCAAACCGGCCTTTACCAGGAATTACCAACCACCGGGATGTGAATACAAATAAAGGATTCTTTAATTTGTTTGCAGTCGACAAAACCAGCACAAAAGCCATTCTTTACAGCAAAGCATTGCAATCGAAATACAATGATGGCCCAATTTGTTTCTCTAAAGATGCCAGTACAGCCTATATTACCAGAAATTCAGAATCGGTGAAAAAGCAAGTGAATGCACTTGATATTTATGTGGTTGATTACGATAAAAATGACTGGTCGAAAAGTTCGAAATCACTGCCAATCCGCAAAGGCAACTATTCTGTGGCACATGCTGCATTAAGCCCAGATAATAAGCGTTTGTATTTTGCATCAAATATGCCCGGAGGATTTGGTGGTATGGATTTATATGTGTGCGCGCTTAGCGGTGGTTTTATTTCGCAGCCAATCAATTTAGGCAGCACCATCAATACGCCGGGTAATGAAGTTTTTCCTTTCATTGATAAAAATGGATGGCTTTATTTTGCTTCTGATACACATCCCGGAATGGGAGGATACGACGTATTTTTTTCAAAACCAGTTAAGGAAATGTTCAGTTCTCCATTTAATTTGGGTTATCCCCTTAACACAAGCTACGATGATTTTAGCCTGATACTTGACGAAACCAACACATTTGGTTTTTTCGCATCCAACCGTGAGGGTGGCAAGGGAGGAGATGACCTATACGCCATCCACATCCATCACCCTTTAGATTTTAGCGTCATCAGAGCTAGTATTTTTAACAGTTCTGATTCAATTGCAATAGAAGAAGCTAAAGTGCGACTGATTGAAAATGATAAGAATCAGATTTTGAATATTATTGCTGATAAAGAAGGTCAATTTAATTGTTATTTAAAAAAAGATAAAAACTATACCATCGAAGTAAATCACAACCTATATTCTGACTTTAAAGGTGTTGTAAATTCGGAACAGCTGCAACAATCCGATACTTTAAATTTTAATATAGGTCTACAGAAAAACTAAGCACATTTTTAACGACAATTGTATTACTTTTGCGGAAATGAACGAGTCTTTTTTAGTCTACCACGAACCCGTATTTCGTCCTCCGTCAGAGGCGAATTCTGTTATACTCCAAGTCACTCATGGATGTAAATGGAATAATTGTACGTTTTGCGAAATGTACACCACTAAAAAGTACTCGGTTAAGCCTTTTGATACTATTCAAAAAGAATTGCATTTGCTTTCTACGATGGATCCCAATATCAATCGGATCTTCATTGGTGATGGTGATCTATTTTCTGTAGACTTTGAGTTTATAATTGCTACTTTAAAAGAAATAAAGAAGCATTTTAAAAAGGCAAAAAGAATATCTACCTACGCCTCCACTCGCGAATTACAGAAATTTACCAAAGAACAATTGCTGGCTATTCGCGAAGAAGGGTTGAACCTGCTTTACATTGGACTTGAATCGGGTGATGATGATGTACTTGATCTGATTAATAAAGGAATACATGCCGAAGAACAAGCTCAGGCTTGTCTATTAGCCAAAGAAGCTGGTTTTAAAATATCAGTAATGATATTGAATGGATTGGGCGGTCAAGAATTCACCGAAGCCCATGCTATTAATTCAGCTAAGCTTTTAAATAAGGTACAGCCTGACTTACTTGCTCTTTTGGTCATTTCATTCCCATATGGATTTAAGCATTTTAAAAAGCGATTAAAAGGCGATTATCATCCGCTTTCGCAACTGGAAGTCATTAAAGAAATGCGCTTATTATTAAGTTATCTTGAGTTGGAAAGTACCGTTTTCAGAAGTGATCATGCATCTAATTACCTGGTATTAAAAGGTGGTTTAAACCGAGACAGGGATAAGTTTATTGCCCAGTTGGATCATATAATTGAACACACGATCCATGTGCCGAGTCCGCACTTGAATGAATTTGACTTATAATATTGGAACCAATGCAATAAACTCCTTTACTTTGGAATTTTAAAAGCAAATGGTACCGACAAGAAAGCAAAAGCACCAACTATTTTATAAGTGGTTTCAAGGGAAAGATAATCGCCCAATAAACCAACAACCATCACCATTATAGCACCAATCAGGAAGGTAGTGGTCATAAAAACGGCATTCACAAAATTGCTATGCTGCGTTTTATAATCATTTACTATGGCTAAAAAGACCGGACCGGTAGCAAACAAAAATAAACCGGTTAGTATCAATACTACAATTTGAAGAGTTCCGGTCGTATTAATAAACAAATAAAACAATAATGGCGCACCAATAGAAGCAATGATTAAGGTATTCCTTCGGCCAATCTTATCAGATAAGGTACCTGCGAAGAACGTACCTACAACACCAGCGCCCTGCAAAATTGCCAATGAAATACCTGCGAACCAGGTTGACTCACCTCTGGTTGTCAGAAAAACTGGCAGGTAGAAAGTCAATGCCGATTTCATGGCTGCTCTGAAAAACAGGATTAAAGCGATACTTGAAATTAAAGGAAAAAACTGTTTGAACGTTTTTAGATACTCCAAACCCGTGGCGCTCCTTACATCCTCTGAAATTGAAATGTTTCTTAAGCGAAAGAACAGAATGGTAGAAGCCAGAATTCCGGTGGGGATAAAATAGGTAACGCCTTTTAGTCCCCACAATTCGACAGCACCAAGCACTGCCACCGGCCCTGCCGAGCGCGCCAACTCGCCTCCAACCATATAAAAGCTCATGCCCATCCCCACTCTACTGCCTGATACCTTACGCATCATAACGGGTGAGGGCACATGAAAAAACGAACTACTTATTCCACTTAATAAGACCAGCAGTACTAAAGTCAATTTATTGGGAGCAACAGGTACTAAACTCATCGCGATAGCGGTTATCGCAGGCGTAATAATAACAAAATACCTGGCCTTCGTCCGTTCAGCCAACATACCAACAAAAGGATTAAATAAGGTCGGTAAACGCTGTACTACAGATAAAAAGCCTGCAAAGGTCAGACTGATACCCATTGCATCGCGCAACAACGGCAATAAGGGAGCCAAAAAAGCTGTATACACATCATGAAAGAAATGCGCAACAGTAATTAAGCTAACTTTTGACAATTGAAACTTCTGGTCATGCTTCATGCTAAGAATAAAAAAATCCTGAACATTTGTTCAGGATTGTATTAATTAAAATGGTAAATCTTCATCAGGCCCTGCTGGTGGTATATCAGCTTCGCTGAAAGTTGGTGCAGGTGCATCTGGTGGTAAAGCTGCTTCTTCTTTTTCAATTCGCCACGCTTCAAGATTTGAGAAATAGTTTACTTTCCCATCCTTTTCCCATTTACGTCCGCGAATATTAAAGCTTACTTTAATTTTATCACCAAGCTGTAAAGGATCTAATAAATTACAGCGATCTTGTGTTAATTGAAATTTAATAAAATCATTCCAGTCTGAGTTACGCTCATTTACTACCTCAATAACAAATTCACGTTTCTTAAAACTGGCACTAATATCTACAGTATTATCTATTACAATTAAGCTTCCTACTATCTCGAAATTCATGTTAAATTGATCTATTCGTTAACCACAATTTTAATTATCTCATCACCCTGGCGAATATCATCAACGATATCAATCCCTTCGGTTACCTTACCGAAACAAGTGTGCTGACGATCCAGGTGTTGTGTATTATCACGTCCATGACAAATAAAGAACTGAGAACCACCAGTGTTACGTCCTGCATGAGCCATTGATAGTACCCCTCTGTCGTGGTATTGATTATCACCATCTAACTCGCAGTCGATGCTATAACCAGGGCCACCAGTACCAGCACGTGGGCTGTCTTTATCTCTTGAATGAGGACATCCTCCCTGAATAACAAAATCAGGTATTACACGGTGAAAACGAAGGCCGTCATAGAATCCTTCTTTAGCCAGTTTCACAAAATTATCAACTGTATTTGGTGCATCATTTTCGTAGAATTCTACTTTCATGATACCTTTCTCGGTATGAATTTCTGCTGTTTTCATCTCAATTTTTTCTTTCAAACAAAAGTACGATAAATAGTTGAAAGCTCACATGTCGATTATTCTTTTAATAATAATCAACCCGAATATTGCATCAAAACGACGCCTTGTTCGAAATCGTACATCAACCTGTTCCGCTTTCGTGCAATATTTTAAGAGCTGAATATCTTTTATTAATTACAAAGCACTGTAATTACACACCTTACGTCTTTTGGCACATCGATTGATATTGTCTCCCCGAATTGTAACAACAAAAATTAATTGTCATGAAAACTTTAATAAACCTTTCAAATCTAAGAACACTAACCAGTGTTATTTTATTATCCGTTATTACCAGCATTTCTTCTTTTGCCTTTCCTTTAAATAACGAACAATCAGATTCAGAAATACTTCCTACAGTAGAACCTTGGATGAATAACCTGAATGAGTTTGACAACGATGAACCTGAATTAATGGTTGAAGATTGGATGCTCAACTTAAATACCTTTGATGCTGACGAACCAGCTATGGAAGTTGAAGCCTGGATGTACGATTATTCAGCTATGCCAGAAGAAGCTTTTGAAACTGAACTATTAGCCGTTGAAACATGGATGACTGATTTAAACGAGTTCATGGTTGAGGAAGAACAACCGCTTATTGTAGAAGCTTGGATGACAGATATGGAGGAATATTTTCATGATGTGATACTACTTGCCATGGAAGAAGAAAATCAGCTTGAAGTTGAAAACTGGATGACTTGCATGGTAGAGTTTGAAAAAGTTCCTGCTTATTCAATTGAAACCATTAAAACTATTGAATTGGATGACGAATTTCCAATCATGATGGCTTTAAAATACTAGCCTTCATTTCATGACAATACAATCATATAGAACCGGCAATAGCCGGTTTTTTTGTACCCATTAAATTCTCCTTACTACCATTGATTCCAATAAATCAGGAAGTTGTTTAATTTTTAGAATTGGCGAATTGAACGCATGCCTTCATCATCCTGCTCCTTTTTAACTTTCTTCTTACCAAACATTCGGTGCCTGTTGCGCCTTAAGAACTTATTACTGTCAATTGTTAAAGAAATTTCATGACTCCCAAAACCAACATTATTTGATCCAAGCGGGAAGTCATACGAATAACAAACAGCAAGATTCTTAGATACCTGAACATTTAACAACGCTGCAGCAGCGGTATTAATACGATAGGAAGCTCCAAGCCAGAACATATTTTTATAGAGGAATTGCAAATTTACATCATGCGAAGAACTTACCTCCTGCCTGATTCGGCTCATTATTGAAGGCTTAATATATACATCTTTACCAATCCCAATTGAGTATCCTGAACTTAAGTAAAGGGTTCTGAATTGCTGATAGATAATCCCTCCTGAATCATCTTTAAATTCAGAATTTAAAAGTTGCGGAACAGAAACTCCTAGGTAAAAATCAGGACTATAAAGGAAGGTTCCAACTCCAAAATTAGGTGAAAAATTATTACTTGCTTCTCCAACAAAACTCGGATCATTATTGTCAATTACAGTCAACGACGATAATCCAACACTATGGTGATGGGCACCAGCACTTACCCCCAGGGAAATAAACATCTGATAATTAATCTTCAACAAATAGCTATAAACAAAGGATAGCTGATTGTGCATTAATGGTCCACTTTGGTAATTGAGTATAGAGCCACCCAATGATGCCATACGTTTATTTAACGGAGAGTGCACACTCAGCGCATAGGTACTTGGTGCACCTTCAATTCCGAGCCATTGTTGTCGCGACATGGCATGTATGCTCAATGAATTACGAACGCCAGCATAAGCCGGATTCACCATCAACTGGTTTTGCATATATTGAGATGTCACCAAATCATCCTGCCCATAAAACACCTGATGGTTTATCATGAACACGATAACTGCAAGAATACACCTTACATTTCTTATATGGCTCTTATTTTGCAACATACACAAATCCGGTCAACTTCTTATCTAAGCCCTCAATAGTTACTATATAATAATAGGTTCCAGCCGGAACCAATTTTCCATTATACTTACCAGTATTTCCAATACCATCCCAATCGTTACTGTAGTCACCGGTCTGAAAAGCGACCTTTCCCCAGGTATCAATAATCGTCAGGTTAATACCCAGGTAGGTTGAGAAATCAGGTACATAAAAGGTATCGTTAATCCCATCTCCATTGGGAGAAAAACCTTCCGGAATTAGAAAATCTTTTGTGATATCATGCTTTACAGTTACAATTACCCATGCTTCATCACAGTCATTATCGGCATCACAAAGCCTGTATTTCAAAGAATCCAGTCCATTATATTTTCTATCAAAAACAGGAACCAGTTCGTCCTTATCATTAAAGATGGCATCTCCATGAATAAATTCAGTTTCTATACTCAAGCTATAAGGAAAGTCACCTTTTAGAGTGTCATTCTTTAATACAGGAATAAATATTTCTGACCCATGTAAATAATCCACTGTATCATTAACGGCTACTGGAATAAAATCAACATTATTGACAACGATCTCAACCGTAGCTTTACCACATGAACCATTATTATTACACACTCTGTAATCAAATGCATCTTCCCCTACATAAGACAGATCAGGCGTATACTTAATTGTATTATCTGCATTGATTTCAACAGTACCATACTTAGGCGGGTTAATAATCTCCAACGATTGAACGCCATTATTCAGTCCAAAATCATTTGTTAACACAGGAATATCAACCACCTCATCTTCCTGTATATTAGCAAAGTCATCATTTGCATACACTTCCTCAGCCATTACATCATTTGATGACGCCAAAGCAATTGAACAGGCAATCAGGTATATTATATGTATAAATATATATCTCAAAGTTTTAGCAATAAGGTTCTTGACGTAAAGCTAATCAATGCCGGATTGTTTACAAAAATCAGTCACACTTAATTACTAACACCCCACTACTAGTAACCCACAAATTTATAGTTGTGCCGCTTATTATGAAACTTTTTTGAACATGGAATGGCACCCTTGCTTTTGTCTCTGCATATGCGATAACCAAATACCAATTGGTAACTACTGCCATAATCAACTTGCGCTGTAGTAAGCCCCAATTGATATTCAAGGCCCACGCTGAAGTTTCGGTACACGATCCCACCGGTGATTGCCATGCCCAAACTTTTTCCAAATTGATGATCCATGGTATGACGGTAAGCCAACAACCCCCATGTTGAAAAGTCAGGATCAGGCGTAGGCATATACACCTTCAAATTGGCATCTAAGCGTTTATCGGTTAACGCATTTCTGCGATATAGCAAAAGCGGCTCGAGGTATAAATCACGATCAGCCACTTTAAAACTACCGCCCACATGAAGATGCATATCTAAAACCCTCTTGGGCTCCTCAGATGCGGTATACATGGGATTATTCTCAGGCAGAATATTGGTAACCGCAAGCCCCAAATGCATGTCATTATACTTTAATAAGGCTCCGGTACCCGCATTAAATCCGAAGCCGCTTAAATCCTTACCTGTAATTACAGGATCAAGTTCTGCTCCTTCACTTAACGCACTAATATCAAGCGATGTATTTTCAACAACAATAGATAAGCCAAACGATAACGTCATCACTTTACGACGTTTCTTCATAAGCAATAATTCATAAGAAAAGGCTTGATTTAAGCCTATTTCTTTATGGAATCCATTTCTATCGTTATACACATATGTCCCTGACCCTAAATGCCCGGTCACCGGCATCTGGAAGCTCATAATCTGGGTAGTCGGTGCATTGGACATTCCAAACCATTGCTTCTGAAAGAATCCGTTTACGGTTATACAATTTTTTGAGTAAGCTGCCGCTGATGGGTTCATCTGAAACAAATCATAGACATACTGATTTGTCAGATAATATTTCTGTCCCACAGCTACAGTCAGAGGAATAGCTATAAGTAATATAGATATATAAAGTCGCTTCATCGTTGTAAGGTTATATTGCCTTTAATGAACTTGCCCGTTGGATGAAGCTCAACCACATACCAATAGTCATCAGATCGTACAGGTTTACCAAGATACTTTCCATCCCATCCAGGATCAGATGCCTTATAGCGAATCAGAAGTTTTCCATATCGATCGTAAATTCTGATTTCACTGTCTGGTAATCGCTCTAAACCTTTAATTGTCCAGGTATCATTAAATCCATCACCATTAGGAGTAAAGAAATTAGGTACTTCAAGATCAAGATCCTCAAGAATCGTGTGTGTTAAAATCGCTTCACAACCATTGACATCAGCTACTGTAAATTCATATTCTCCATTATCGAGATCCTTAAACACATTTTCATCCTGCTCAAAACCATTATTAACTGCATACTTATAAGGCTCAGTTCCTCCTTCAGGATATAAGACAACTTGTGCATAAATTGATGTGTCAATACGTGCAATAACAGGCGTTGGGTTATAAACTACAACTGTAGTATCACTCAGGATGAAGCATCCATCGCTTACCGAAACCCAGTATTTTCCAGGTTCTTCAACCTCCTTAGTTGAATCAGTACTGCCATCATTCCATTTATAGGCAATATAATCAAGACCTGCATCCAGTAACAAAGTTTCACCTGTACATACAGCGGTATCCGGACACAGTTCATAATCAGGCGCCGGCAACGAATAAACCATTCGTGTATCAAATCCCCAGCAACCATTGGCGTCTCTCACTGTAACAACATTTACCGTATCAGCAAAATTCGAATAAGTCATTGGTCCTAAATCACCATTATGCCACTCGTAATAATCGAATCCAGCAGTTGCTTCGAGCTGAATTTGCTCTACCGGACATATAGCAATATCTGCCCCAATATTAACTTGTGGTATCGGATGCCAGGTCACCTTTGCATCATCAGTTCCCACACATCCTTTGTCCGTTTCAACTGTCAGGGTATAGGTACCTTTTGTAACGTTGATGGTTGAACTTGTTGAACCGTTTGACCAACGATAATTCGTTAATCCTGCAGGAACAGTCAGCATTCCCAGCTCACCGGAACAAACCGGAGCAGCATCATCAACATTAAAATGAGGTATTGGATTGACAGTAATTTGAACATCATCGGTTGCAGTACAACCATGAGCATTTCCTACCTCAACCTTATAGTTACCGGTAGAAGTAGCTACTAACGACGACTCATTCAGGCTAACATCGTCATTCCATTGATAGGTAGTATAATCTGCCCCAGCATCAATTACTATTTGATCGCCTTCGCACATTTCACGATCAGCACCTAAATCAACCGTTGGGACAGGTAAAGTTTTTACAACTGCAACATCTGTACTTCCACAGCCATTGACATCTTCAATAACAAGTCTATAAGAACCTGCAACATTGGTAATCCATGGAGCATCGCTTATCAGATGGTTATCTCCTGTAGCCTCAACCTTATACCAATCATACGAAAGGGCATTAGCAACAGGATTAGTTAATGGTACATCAATATTTTCACAGGTTGGTGCCGGATCATTAAGACCAATGTTTGTCTGCGCAAATTGATTTATAGTAACATTATCCGTTGCCGAGCAACCAGCTATATCAAAGGCTGTAACTTTGTAATCTCCAGCAGTATTAATTACTTTTTCAGCGGTATTCCAATCTTTAAACTGCTTTAAACCATCATCAAAAACAAGATAATCAAATGCAGCATCTCCTTCATTAAAATTAGCTATTTCAATAACACCAACAGAATCTGTACAGATACTCGCCGGAGCATTAATTGTGACAGAAGGTGCAGCATGTTCCTTAACATCTATAAAAGTATTCTTGGTACATCCAGAATAGGTTCCTTCTACTTTATAAATCCCTGCTTCATAAACCTCTATTTGATTGGGTGGCCAACTAGGGTCTGTCACTATTTCATCCGCACCATTATACCACTTGTAGTGACTATAAACAGAGGATGCTTCAATAAAAATTGTATCATCCTCACATAAATTTCTATTTAAGGTAAGATTTAATTCTCCTGTATCCTTAAATCTAATGTTAACTTCATCTTCAACTACGCATCCATTAGCATCAAGAGCCGTCACCTTATAAATACCACTATTATCATCAACTTTTGAATCAGTAATTGTATGAATTAGCAAATCATCTGATCCATTAAGGTTGTTAAATGTCAATTCTCCATCTTTCTTAAAACTCCACCTGGCATTTGTATACCCAGCTTGTAATTTTATTTCTAAATCAACACCTTCACATTCTTCGGTATCTGGTCCCAAGTCAACACTTAAGGGTCTATAAAAGTCAAAATTAAAATCATCACGAACCTTACAACCGTTTGCATCGGTAATTTCCAGCCAATAATCATCAGCCACATTAACATCTAAACTTGTGCCTGTTGAGTTATCAGACCATAAATAGGTATAACCACCCCCAGTAAGTGGCGCATTAATTGTTGTGGTAGCAGCCACACAACCTAATTGGTCAGTTATATCAATGTTTGGCAAATCATTAACCGTAATATTAAAATCTTGCGAAACCGGACATCCTTCAGCTCCCCAAACTGTAAGTGTATAAACACCTGTACTTTGAGGTTCGATAAAATTTTGAGTTGGGTCAGCATTTAATACTGCACTATTAAATTCCCACTCAAATCGTTCGATATTAGTATTGTCAGCAATAATTCGTTCTCCTCTGCAAAGCTCTGTGGTATTTAAGGTAATAGTTGGCAGATTATGGGTCGTTACTTCTTTCCGTTCTGTATTCGAACAGTTTAAATCATCTGTAACAGTTAACCAAATATCACGAACATCACCCTCTGCAAGTACGACTGAAGCAGTATTACCTGTAGAACCATCGAACCATTCATAACTTCCCAGGCCAGCCGGCACCTGAAAGTCAATAGTTTCTCCGGGACAAACCACGGTATCATTTCCCAAATCAAACTCCGGAAGTAAAAACTCAACATAAAGGCTATCCGTCAACTCACAACCACCGAAATTAACTTCGGCTGTCACCCAATATTTACCGGATTGTGTTACCGAAAAAGTAGGGTCGGTTGACTGAACAACGTTTCCTGTATGCTCTGAAAACCAATTATAGCTTTTCATTGGTTGCGCTGTCCGAAGGATAATCTCATTACCCTGACACTCCTGGGTTGGTCCTTCAACACGTAATTGTCCATACGATGAAAAATATCCATAACTGGTACTTCCCTGATTCTCATCAAGAACACTCATATGGAATAATCCACCAGTATTTTCTATCGTATGTGGAACGCCTGTTGTGATTGATAGTTGTATTATTCCTGAATACCATGTTTCATCAGGTGCCCCTGTATCTGTACCCTCAACTTTTTCCCAGCTTATAGCATCAAGATCATTTCTTACTGTTCCATTCTGATCTCTGAAAACAAAAGAACTTAAGTTCTTCTGCTGGGTTAATAACTGCACCCAAAACTCCAGGTTAAACGTACGAACAAAACTCACTGTCTTAGAACCTGTACAACTGGTACTCGGCAATATGGCACTTCCCATTTCGTTTCCTGTTCTATTCCATAAACTGGCAAGTTGGTAGGCATATATCGGTTTATCAGAATCAATAAATAAAGCATTCCCTTCAATATCCAAATCAAGCTGTTCGCCTTTATTGAGCTGTTTAGTTAATGTCTTTGAGTTGTATACAATTGAAATATAGGTATCATCCTCTGTTGCCAGAACATACACTTTATTAATGGTTTGTGAATCAGGATTTGTATTAACGGCAATATATTCGGTTCCGATCATAGAAGTTGGAATCAATTGGTCACCAATCAGATCGTAAGGGCCAAATCCTGGTCCCTGCCATATACTATCATCACTGATTGTTACAGCTATATCTTTATCTGCAGAGATATAGGTTCCTGCTAAAGATGAAGAAGGAGTACCGTCATTTCTATTTTCGATACAGTAGGTTTGTCCCCTGTTTAGTGTTATAGTATACTCCACACCTGCATTATGCCCAACAATATCAGCAGTAGGAATAATTGTAACAGTTGTTCCATCTTCAGTAGCCACAATATCAGCCTTCTCTGTAGCCTTAGGCGAAAGAGGCTTATTTCTAAACGAGTTCTGTGATGGAACGAAGAATTCCCGACCTATACCATTAGGTCCTTTCAACGTAAATTTATCAGGATTAACACCATTTGCCACTTCATAGTATACTGTAATATCAGCATCTGATGTTATTAAGATTCCTTTATTATTAACCGTATTGGAAGGAATATTCTCTACAACATTCTTATCTAAATCAATTCGTTGTTGTGTTTTTGCGCCAATGGTAGTATTTGTAATTACTGTACCAGTTGATGGGATACTCACAGTAACGTTAGCATCTGAATCAATGGCTGTAATTCGGAAAACAATCGGTTTATCACCATGCCCTGATGTCACATCAGGTGCAACAAACCAAAACTCCCTGCCGACTTGAGCATTAGAGCTGAATATGAAGAGGATAAAAAGACAAAGTATACAGAAGCCTTTTTGCATAATTGTTAAATTAGGTTGTTAATATAAGATACAACAATACCTGCATCACAAAACTAGCAATACATTTTCTTCACCCAACCTAATTCAACGTAACTTTTAAGTATGAAATAAGTGATATTCATCACGGCACCACTTAAATCGGCATTAAAGCTATACCGTTGTACTCAAAAAGCGATTAAAAGTTTCATAATAACACCGGTATTTTTAATAATAACCTAGTTGTAATACCTATTATTCATTGAATCATTATGTTATCACTAATTTTATTATAAACTTGATTTTATCCTTTGAAGAAAATAATTAACTTTAAACTCAGATAATCTAATAAAATACACTTAACTTCAAAGCATTACAATTCACTAAACAAATCCGGCAAAGGATTATACGAATGCTGGATCAATTGAAATACTCCTCCTTTTGAGTCTATTTTTGACTCTTCTTCTTACACACCAATGTGAAACATCTTAATGTCTGTTAATGTGGTTTACTCTTTTCAATAAAGTTTAAAATCCACCTCAATACAGATCAAATTATTTATCGCGTATTAAAAACAGAACAATGAACAAACTAATATTCATAACTCTAATATTCTGCACCTTAGCTACAGCTTGTAAAACAACAACATCATCACCAACTGAATTACTATCTGAAAATCCAATATTATCAGCTGAACTAATAGAAACTGATACCTCACAGTTTGAACAATCGTGGCTAATATGGTTTAACCAACCAATCGACCACAACCATCCGGAAAAAGGAACATTCAAACAACGAATATGGTACTCGCATAAAGGAGTGGATGCTCCGACCGTGATGGTAACAGAAGGATATTCTGCGCCACGCAATTACGTTTCGGAACTCACCAAACTACTAAATGCGAACCAAATAATAGTTGAACACCGGTATTTTGATCAATCAAAACCGGCTGTCGATACATGGGATTATCTCCGTGTTGATCAGGCAGCAAAAGATCATCATGAAATAATACGGTTTTTTAAGCAGTTATATAAAGGTAAATGGCTAACAACGGGGATAAGTAAGGGTGGACAAACAGCTATTTTCCACAGGGCACTGTTTCCTGAAGATGTCGACATTAGTGTTCCATACGTTGCACCATTAAACCTTCAGCGGGAAGATCAGCGCTTATTCGATTTTTTCGGCAAAGTTGGAACAGAAGATGATCGAAAGAGAATTCATGCTTTTCAAAAGAATGTGTTGGAACAAAAACAAACATTACTTCCTTTGTTTGAGCAATATGCCAAGGATAAGAACTATACTTTTCGAATGGGTATTGACAAAGCCTTTGAGTTGGCTGTATTGGAATATCCATTTTCTTTTTGGCAATGGGGTGGCAGCATTACGGATATTCCATCTTCAGATGCTTCACCTGAAGAACTATTTCAACACTTAAAAACCGGTAGTGACATTGGTTATGTTTCGGATCAAAGCTGGGAAGATATTAAACCATTCTTTTACCAGGCATACAAAGAACTTGGCTATTATGCATATGTTCCGGGCGATCTTAAAGCATTATTAACAGCATTTGATCAAGATACAATAAGCAGCAGCATCTTTGCCCCGGGAGGTGATACACTGCAGTTTATTCCAACAATGAATGATATCGTATTAAGTCTTGAGCAGAACAATCCTAAAATGATAACGATTATTGGAGCTAATGATCCATGGGGAGCTACATCAATTAATAATCCCAAACTCAGCAATACCATTCGTGCTGTTTCTCCGGAAGGATCACACAAAACCAGGATTAACAATCTTCCAGATGACACCCGGGAAGAAGTATTAAACACATTAAATGAATGGCTTAGATAACACAAAAAGGCTTCCGGGATGGAAGCCTTTTTTACTACTACGTGGTTTCTACAATTTGGGTTAGGTAGTAATGGATATCTTATTTACTTGTTGATGCCAAGTAAGTTGTTAGCAACTTAATATTTGTCTTACCGTTTCCTACAAATATTTTATTATCAATAATAAAAACTGGTCTTTTGAGTAATGTGTACTCATTTGTGAGTAAATTTTGATAATCACTTATTGATAATTCTTTATTCTTCAAATCAAGTGATCGATACTTTTGCGATTGTTTATTTAGAATCTCTGAATAACCTCCTGCCTTATCAGCCAAATTATCTATTTGTTCAATTGACAACCTGGATTTTTTAACATCAATAACTTCAAATTCTCCAAATTCACTTACTTGCTTTAGAATTCTTTTACAAGTACTACAACTCGACAACAAGTACACTTTTCCTCTCAAAACTTTAAAATCCGGGGTTATGGTTTGCGATATCAAAGATAACAAAGGGTTACAAAACAAAGGCTCAAACACAGGTCTAATCCCACAATATTTGGTAAACGATCAATTCTTGTAGATTAACGTGCATATTTTGTAGATAATCAGACCAAATAAAAATGCCTGCCAATGATTTGACAGACATTCTAAATATATGATTCAAACCAATTTATTTACTACTTGATCCTCCGCCAAAAACCCAGCGAACATTCAATCCAAATGAATCAACCCCAAAATTAGTATCATCAATTATCCAAAAAGTTGGTCTCCAATCCAAACCCAAAGCAATTGGAACAGAACTAAAACGATATTCAAGACCTAATTCACCAGAAACACCTAACCAGAAATTATCACCAATAACTGTTGAAGGACCAACACCGGCATACCAGTTAAAAGATTCTTCACCTAAAGGCTTGTAAAGGAAATCCCATAAGGCATCAATACCCATGTTTCCATCCCAGAATCCAACATCGGCGTGAACACGACTAAATTGACCTAATGAAAAGATACCATCAACGGCAACACCGTTCCATCCATTAGAACCACCAAAACGAACACCGACTTCTTGTGCATTTGAACTAAATGCGACTCCTGCGATTAATACAAATACAAAAAATAACTTTCTCATAATTTAGTTTTTAAGTTTAAAAAATTATTGATTGAATCATTAACTGTTATCAATAAATGGTTATTAAAATACTGCAATAACAACCAAAGTTTCTCTATTGTTTAAATATTATTCCCAAATGATTAACATCTAATTTAGAATATTATATTTTGAGTTTCAAGTTATAGCAATAACATTTTTTAATTTACCAATTGAAGATTAATACCCGCAAATAATTGAAGCTGTGGCTGTGTACCACTATGAAGTACTGAATATTGTGGTTCGATAAAGATATTAAACACGGTATTATTAACCTTTACAATTTTACCTAGTCCAACACTAAAAGGTATATGGTAATTATCATTTTTAAGATCAAAAGCCCAAATAGCTGCAGATCGCACATAAGTGCCTTTACCCAATTGCCACATAGCAAACGGCTGCATAGCCATTAAACTTGTGTCATCACGGTCATCATCACCGGCAAAAGATGCCTGCCAGGTCAACAGGTAGCCATATTGAATAACTGGCGACTTAGCAAAGAATGCAACGTTGGCAAAACCTGCCTGCCACTTCCCTGCCCCAAGTCCTGTTTCAGTTTCAGTAGGAATCGATACCAAAGGTCCAATACCAATAGTTTGGGTTGCATCCGACTTAAAACTATAGGATAGAAAGGCATTAATATCTCCCAATCCTGATTTCATATCCCATCCTCCGGATGGGAGTGGAGCGTCAGGTGTGGTCACCAGTGGTGCCGAAACACGTAGCAACAATTTCCCATTAGCTAAAGGTTTTGCAAAACGGATCCAGGCTGTATTCAAGTACATATCATCCGGAGCTTCCGTCAACTTGGGTATATAGTAGTTATGAAAGTTAATGGCTGTCATTTTAGCCAATGGATTATTCGCCTGAGCAAGATTAGCTGCTTCAGATTTTTTATCCTGGGCACTTATATTGCTTAGCCCAAAGATCATCAAACCTATAAAAAGAAAATGCCTCATAGTTACAAGTTTTTACATCAACAACAGTGCCTGATGAATTAGAGCACAATTCGAAGATGTGTTAATATTTAAATTATCATAGCCACTTAAAAGATGACACCAAAATCATTCTTCATGCTTATTTCAATCCAACCTTTTTCGGCACAAAGCTCTTTCATATCCTCATTATGGTATTTATATTCGCGCTCTTCGTCATCATGATTAACAATCATTTGCAAACTAACAGGTGCATTTTTCGAATATTGCAGCATATGATAGTCGCCTCGTGAATTACCAATGGCCACCACTGGCATCTTTCCTATTTTATTAAGGATATTTACCGGTTTTCCAGCCTCATCGTTAATTGGTTGAACAAATTCATGCTGCCGCGTTAAAGTTGATGCTCCGGGATTTTCCTCAAATTTTGTCAAGATGGTTGTTCCAATAACGTTAGTGACAGAAATACCGATAGCCTCCTCACAAAATGACCTGGTAAACTGAGGATCAGAACCGGAAACAATGTAAACTTCAAATTGATTCTCCTTGAGAAGGTCAATAAATTCGAGAATTGGCTTATAGACAAGTTTATTATACGACTGACCAAAGCGCTTATCTTTTACTTCGGAAAAATATTGTTTGACAGCATCAGTATATTGTTGATTTGTGAATCCATCAGTAGCATAGAGTAAAACACTATATAAGCCATCATCCGCAAAATATCCTACCTTCTTAAAATGCTCCCAATCTTCTTCTGATATTGCTTTAAAAGGCTGAACATTTTTCAGCTCGGGCTTTTCTACAATGCGCTTATTAATTTCACGAATCGCAAAATCAAATAACACATAGTTCGGCTTCTCCAATAAAATTGTTCCATCCATATCAAAAACGGCGATGCGGTCTTCAACTGGGATGTAACTGGCGTTTTCCGGATTGGTAGTTTTATTGATAAACTCAATAATGGCGGACTTGGCCTTGCCTTCATTCCAACTCGCTAATGTTGGATCGTTACTCTGCTTTGGAGTAGAACAAGCGATAAAAACGAGTACCCAAAGAAATGTGATTTTGTAATGCTTCATATTTAATAATTAGGTTTGATCTAACAATTTAGTAAGTTTTCGTTTATTTTCAACAAGCTATGCGTTTAAACTTATCACTAACACTATTCAAGACATCAGCCATAATTATTTAAAAATGAAGCTCAATTTCTTATTTACGAATAATTAATACTTACCTTTGCGCAGAATAGCATACTTAAAATAGAATAAATATGGCTAGTGTTAGAGAATTAAAAAAAGACATCAACTTTCTGGCATCTGAATTAATAACAGAAGCATACGTTAAGCAACTTTTAAATGAAAGTGCTGATGATGATAAAATTGCTGGAGTAGTGGTTAAAGCAATTGAGTTTCGTAATAATTTAGTAGCACGAGCTAACCATCCAGATGGGAAAGATAACCCAAAGATGGTTAAAGCGTTTTACAGAGAATTACGTAAAGATATGATGGAAAAGTTTCTTGAGATTTCTAAAGAAACAAACGAGTTGTAATCTTTACCTAAGATATTTTGAAACTTCCATGCTTTTAGTGTGGAAGTTTTTTTATCCCCAAAAGTTGGTATAAACCTTTAAGCATCCTTATTGACATTCAGCCCAAACATTAAATACACACTCACTAAAAGGCACTTACAATAGCAACCACCGATAAACAACTATTCGATCTCAATAATATTTCCCCAATAATTGGGATTATTTGGGACCTCGCGATTGAGTAATTTTGTACCGATTTATTTAACTGTCGCCAGATTACTAAAATTGATGGTGATAGATATAACGGGAAACAATAATTTAAGATGAAAAAAATTGTACTATTTGCCGCTTTTATTGCGGTTGCTTTAAATGTATTTGCTCAAAGTCAGGATAATGAGCAACAAATTAACTCGGCTCAACGCTTATTAAATTCTAACCAAGGGCTGACAATTGGTGGTTATGGCGAGGTTCATTTCAACCAGGCTCTAGATGGTGATACTTACAACAACGGAAAATTAGATGTACACCGCGTTGTTATGTTATTTGGATACAACTTTAACGAGAAAACTCAATTTGTTACAGAGCTTGAATTTGAACACGTTAAAGAGGTGTATGTAGAGCAGGCTTTTATCCAACACAAGTTAAGCAATGCCTTTCAGTTCCGTGGCGGTTTAATGCTTATCCCAATGGGTATTGTAAACGAGTACCACGAACCAAATACATTCAATGGTGTGGAACGTCCTTTGATAGATAAATATATTACTCCAACCACATGGCGTGAGATTGGTGCAGGTTTCACAGGTAATATTCTTCCTGCTTCGATTCGTTACCAGGCGTATGTCGTTGGTGGATTTAACGGATACGACGGTGCAGGTAAATTCAGTGGTAAAAACGGTTTGCGCAAAGGTCGTCAGAAGGGTGCTGAAGCTTATGTAAGCTCTGCTAACTTGACTGGTAAAATTGAGTATTTCGGTATCAGAGGATTAAACGTTGGATTATCAGGTTATTTCGGCGATTCGCAAAGCACACTATATGATGGATTAGAAAAGAGCGACAAAGATGCTGTTGCTGCAGCTGACTCATCAGTTATTGGTATGGCGATGATTGGTTTGGATGCACGTTATACTTATGGTGGTCTTCAGTTGCGTGGTCAATACTACCACACTTCTTTGTCAAACACTAAGCAGTACAACGAATTCACAGGTAATGACGTTGGCAGCTCAATGTTTGGTTACTATGTAGAGGCAGGTTACAACGTATTCAAGCACCTTGACAATGTTAAAACTGACCTGATTCCTTTCGTACGTTATGAAGCATACGACACACACAACAAAGTTGAAGGAAACATTGCCAAGAATGATGCGTACGATGTAAAAGCGATCACAACTGGCCTGACATTAAAGCTAACTCAAAATGCCGTATTAAAAGCAGATATGCAGTTTGTTAAATCAGCTGCTGCCGATGAGTATTCAAAAACGTTTAATGCCGGATTTGGTATAATGTTCTAAGATGATGAAACAATCAGTATTAACACTAATTTTATTCGCATTAAGCTACTTAGCTTTCGGTCGTGGTGATATTAACTACGAACATAAAGCGATACAGAAAACGCTTGTTAAGAGTTGTAACATGGTAAATCCTCAGTTAAGTGAGGTGACACTACCCAAAGAATTGTGCTGCAACTTACAAGGCAAGTTTTTTAGTGTGACAAGTGATACTGATTCAGATATAAAACATATGTACATTGGTCGTGTGAACAGCTGCCGGGCCGGCGGCTGTTCCATACCAACTGCCTTAACGCAAGGGGGTGACTCAGAGTACTTCGACTACCTTGTATTATTTAATGCTCAAAATGATGTGGTTCTTGTTAAAGTATTCAACTATCAGGCAACACATGGCCACGAAGTAACCGCCAAAGGCTGGCTGAAACAATTTATTGGTTACAACACCAGTGATAAAGATCTGGAAGTAGGAAAAAATATTGATTCAATTTCCGGAGCGACTATTTCCGTTAATAGTATCACGCAGGATATCAGTGACAAAACACGTATCATTAATGAATACTTGTCACGTTCCTAATCTCTGAAGTCAATCTTTAATTGAAGGGCTTCTGATTCTGTCTCCTCTTTAAAGTTAGAAACGGTTAATCCCAATAAACGAATGGGTCTGTTTAAAGGCGCTTCATTAATCAGCTCATTTGCCAATTCATCAAGTAAAGTACTGTTGATTGGTTTATCTTGAGTTTTAGAGCGTGTTATCTGCTCAAAATTATCAAACTTCACTTTGAGTGTTAATGTTTTTCCTGATTTTCCACTCTTTTTCAAACGCTTTAACAGTCCTTCCTTCAACTGATTAATTTCGTGATCAATCTGCTGTTTATCGCGCAGATCATTTCCACAAGTATTTTCAATGCCAACCGATTTACGCTCACGATGCGGTTGTACAGGCCGATCGTCAATACCTCTGGCAATATCATAAAAGTAATGTCCTGCTTTACCAAAGTGATGAATCATACGTGGCAAGTCATAGCGCAATAAATCCTTTCCTTTATGAATATCAAGCATGTGCATCTTCTCAGCAGTTTTCTTCCCGACGCCAAAGAATTTCTCAATGGGCAATTGCTCAATAAAAGCCCGCACCCCAGATGGTTTGATAATATACATCCCATCAGGCTTTCGCTGATCACTGGCCACCTTAGCCAGAAACTTATTAACACTGACGCCTGCCGATGCTGTTAATCCAGTGGTCTCAAAAATCTTTTGTTTGATTTCTCGTGCAACCTCCGTTGCCGATTCGATGCCCTTTTTGTTGTCTGTGACATCTAAAAAGGCTTCATCCAAGGATAATGGCTCCACCAAATCGGTATATTTAAAAAAGATCTCTCGAATTTGTCGCGATACCTCTTTATACACATCAAATCGGTGCTTTTGAAATATTAAATGTGGACATCGCCGTAATGCTACTTTGGACGACATGGCTGAACGAACACCATATTTTCGTGCCTCATAGCTGGCGGCTGCAATCACACCACGTTCACTATTGCCTCCAACCACCACCGGCTTACCACGCAATTCGGGAAAATCGCGCTGTTCAACCGATGCAAAAAAAGCATCCATATCAATATGAATAATCTTACGGGACAATGGTTCCTGTTTTGAAGCGCAAGTTATAAATAATAGGCAAAGGACGGAAGACAGCGGACGGAAGACCGGAGACATAAAAAAGTGAGAGAGGAGTATGAGACAATTACCTCATTAATCATGCCTCATCCATCAAATATAGACTATCTTCGCAGCTGGTATGAATAAATCTGTTGACTTAACACAAGGATCAATTTTTAAGCAATTGGTCAAACTGGCTTTACCAATTATTGGCACATCATTAATGCAAATGGCCTACAACCTGACAGATATGATCTGGCTGGGACAGCTGGGCAGTAACGCAGTGGCCTCTGTTGGAAGTGCCGGATTCTACATTTGGCTGGGCATGTCCCTACTATTAGTCACACGTATTGGTGCTGAAGTGGGCGTATCACAGGCTCTTGGCCGGAAAGAGCCGGAAACAGCTGCTCGTTTTGCCCGTCATTCCTTATTTTGGGCATTAGTATTATCTATTTTGATTGCCGCCATTTCATTAATATTTGCACCTCAATTAATTGGAGTATTCCGACTCTCAAAAGGTATTGTTGAAGGTGGTGCGATAAGCTACCTTCGCATCGTTTCACTGGGCTTTGTTTTTACATTTATCAACCCAACTTTTCAGGGGATTTACAACGGTGTAGGCAACAGTCGCCTGCCATTCTACTACTTACTCGTGGGGCTTGGCCTAAATATGCTTCTTGATCCGATTATGATCTTTGGCTTTGCATTTATTCCGGCCTTAGGCGTTAATGGTGCGGCCTGGGCCACGGTAATTGCACAGGTAGTGGTATTTAGTATTTTCTGCATCCGTTTTATCTGGAAAAAGGAAATCATCGACCCTGATTTTAAACGCTTTAAGCTTAGCAAAGAAATAACAATTAAAATATTTAAACTGGGAATACCGGTTGCCGCAGAAAGCTCTTTATTTGCATGCTTTGCACTTATTTTAGCACGTATGATTACCAAATGGGGCGATGTACCAATTGCCGTGCAAAGTGTTGGTGCTCAGATTGAGGCTATTTCATGGATGACCTCTTCGGGATTTGCGACTGCATTGGGCACCTTTACCGGACAAAATTTTGGTGCCAATAACTGGAATCGTATCAAAAAGGGATATTACACAACTTTGGGCATTGGAATATTTTTGGGGACCATTGTCACCATCTCTTTTATCATTTTTGGGCGTGAGATATTCTCCTTGTTCCTACAGGAACCAGAGCCTCTTCAAATGGGCATTGTCTATCTAAAAATCCTGGCGGTTTCGCAGATATTTATGATTATCGAAATCATTACCCGTGGAGCTTTTAACGGAATCGGACGCACCATTCCACCTTCAATTATTGGTATTATTTTTACCGGCGCACGTGTTCCGGCGGCTATGGTTCTTTCATTGGAAAAATATCTGGGCATGTTGGGCATCTGGTGGGCCATTAGTTTATCAAGCGTGGTCAAAGGAATTGGATTAATGGGCTGGTATATGGCAGTACTGCATGGAAATGGGAGTGATAAACCCAAAAAGAAACGCTTTAGATTGTCCTTATTACCTACTCGTCAGCGTCAGCAAATTAAGATAGAAGATTGTTCAATTGATGAAAGCACTATAAAATGAACAACAACTGGTTAAAAGATCAAAATCGAAAAGTTGAGTTAAAAGTATCGGCCGACGGCTCACACACCTTGTTTGTGCCTGAGTTGGACGAACATTATCATTCGGTAAACGGTGCTTATAACGAATCGATGCATGTATTTATTGAGCCAGCTTTAAATCATTGTACCAAAACCAACATCAATATTCTGGAAATTGGCCTTGGAACAGGTCTTAATGCATTTTTGACAGCGCTCAATCAAGACAAAAAATCGATCTTTTATCATGCGCTTGAAAAGTTCCCCATTAGTGCAGATGCCGCTCTTCAGCTGAACTTTGGTAAGAGTAAAGAAGAAAACGAACTACTAAGCAAATTACACCAACTACCTTGGAACAAACGTGTTGAACTTCAATCCAATTTCACACTACTTAAAGACGAAACGGACCTGACCGCAACAAGGTTTAACCAAGGGTACGACCTTGTGTATTTTGATGCTTTCGCACCGGAGGTACAACCAGAAATGTGGGACGAAGTCATTTTCCAAAAGCTTTATGATGCAATGAGCCCAGGTGGTATATTAACCACCTACTGTGCCAAAGGCATTGTTCGTCGCACCATGCAGGCTGTTGGCTTTACGGTTGAACGCCTACCTGGCCCCAAAGGAAAACGAGAAATGCTACGTGCAGTTAAGCAGTAGCAAATCAATCGTCAAATTTTCTGAATATTCTAATACTCCATCGAATCTCTGCATGATTAATTCGGACTGAGACTGATACTATGCATTGAGTCTTTTATCCTATTTGCATCTTTTGCCCTTTCACTTAAACTGGCGGTAGCAGTATAAATCTCTTCAATGCCTGATGCTGCATCCACTGATTTGGCTTCCGATACTTTTATTTCCTCTGAAATAACATTCATTTTAGAACTGATTGATTGGAGCACATGCTTCATTTTATCTAATTGAGGAAGGACTTTAGTTACCTCATCACCAGAGTTATCAGCCAATTTCTTCACTTCATTAGCAACAACTGCAAAGCCTTTGCCCGCCACACCTGCTCTAGCAGCTTCAATACTTGCATTCAGCGACAGTAAATTGGTCTGCATCGCGATGTCTTTTATGGTATCCACAATTGATACGAACTCATCAATTACATTTAGATCGGTGTTTACGCTATCTGCGATTTCACTAAACTCACGATTTAACTTCTGCGACATTTGAGCATTATCCGTAATCAGGTTATTCATCGAGCCAATTTCACCTTCAATCTGTTCGATGGTGGTGGCAATATTTTCTCCAATCTCTACCAGGCTATCCTGTATATAGTAATGGCAATTTTGTGGTCGGTTTAAACCATTAAAAATAGCGACTGCCATATCTTCACACTTACCGTAACCACAGGAAGAACAGTTTACCAAGTCTGCTTCCGGATCCTTTTTCATAGTCTTATAGACTGCTTCCAATTCATGTTGGTTAGGGAATTTAACCACGTTATTGTGCGATAAATCGGCATAGTTTCGGTTATACAGATCTTTATCCCAGTACTTGTTAACAATGCGTTTTAGCTTCTTCTCTTTGAAAAAGAACATACGTTTTTTATCGTTGACATATCTTTTTTGCATCTCCTTGTTTCGTTCCTCAATATGAAATTCAATTTCATCAGGAGATTTATGTCGATTGACAGTTCCCGGACCGCCATTACAACCTTTTTCGCAACTTAAACAATCAACGAGTTTTGGTGCTCTATTATTTTTTATCTGCTCATTAAGTTGTGAGAGATATTCATACACCACTTCTGGTCCTTCTATTTTTCTGGTGATGTCAGAAATTTCAGGCACTTCTCTTTGCGCTGTTCTCAGCAGTCCGCCCGGTGTTGAAAACAGCACTGCCCGTTCAGCGGAAGGATTATCATAGTCTACCGCCTCGTAGTCGTTCAAATCAATATTATGATCCTCTATCAACTTCATCAACGACTTTATGGTAACATTATAATCGGCATAGCCCGTTTCCTGAAATTCTCTCTGCTTGGCCAAACATGGTGAAACCACCATCACTTTATGGTCTTTATATTTCGGATAATAGCTTTTAATCATTTTGGCGGTATGCAGCATCGGGCTATCTGCCGGAGCGAGATATTTTATTAATTCCGGCTGATAGATTTGAATGTAAGTGACGATAGCCGGACATGGCTGGGCTATGGTACATGTAGGATCTGAACTTTTGATATGATTCAAATACGACTTAACGGTTAGCTCAGCCCCAAAGCTGACATCAAAAAGGGCTTCTACTCCACTCTCTTTTAAATAGCCATTTAAATTGAGATATTGTTTCGGAAAGTTTGAAGCTACCGCTGGTGCAACAATGCCTACAATCTGAACACCATTTTTCAAATCCTTTAAAAACCTAGGCGTATCATCTTCATAAACCCGGGCATCATGTGTACAGATATCGATACATGAGCCACAAGAAATACACATATCACTATTTACTTCAACATGGTCTTTACTACCATCATTACAAAACTTCACAGGACATACAGATATACATGCATGGCAACTTACACATTTTTCTTTATCAACAACAAATGATGATGTGAGACTCATAAATAAGTATTTTTAATATTCAAATATTTACTAGTCTCCCTACGCTGTTACTTAAAAAATGTTATAGACTTCGATAATACTAAACATTTTTTAACAAATTCCATTTACAACATGTAGTATTCGTACCATATTTTCCTTACAATCGATCAAACTTAAAAATATTCAAGTCGATTGGTTCTGAAATTATACATACCTATCAGATGGTACAATTATCCCTTGTGAGATGATTTTTTAAGCCGATGTTAGTGATTTTTCGTAGTTACTTGTTTCAATTTAACCTATAGGTATATTATTCTTTTACCCCGGGGTATATTCTTAAAAGATAGTCATTACATTTCATATTGATCCCAATAGAAATTCATTCGGATACTTATGAAACTACTATACAATAGTGGAATGCCTTTTATTTATCAAGCTCAGCAAGGCAATCTTCTATATTATACAATTGGCCGGACTCCATTCGTTCTGCCACTGCTTTATATACTCTTGCTGTATCATTGGCCGATACTGAATATGGAACATCAAGATTAAACAATTTCATAGATTCTGTTACCATTGCCGGACGCACCACATTTATGCGAATGTTCTTTCCTTTTTCAACTTCGGCTGCTTTAACGAAGCCTTCCAGTCCTGCACATGCCATAGTTATAGCGGCTCCTCCCGGAAATGGCGTATGGCTGGCAGCTCCTGTAGTTAAAGTAATAAAACCACCTTCTTTAACATGCTTTAACCCTTCAAGTATCAAATTCACCTGACCTCTTAGCTTATTATTTAAAGCCAAATCAATATCAGCATCACTTAACTGATCCAGTGGTGCCAAAGTGGCCATTCCGGTTGTAGATATCACACCATCAATATCTTTAATGTCTTCAAACATCTTTTCAATTGATGCGCGGTCTTCTATATCCACCTGGTAGTCGCCACTACTTTTGCCAATTGCAATTACTTCATGTTCACTTCTTAATAAATCAACCACTGCATTACCAATGATACCTGTTCCACCTATTACTAAAATTTGACCATCTCCCAAAAAAC
>DIYS01000169.1 GCA_002429115.1 Saccharicrinis sp. UBA6048
ACTTTGATCGGCATCTCCATTAATTTCCAATCCTTTCAATTACGCTGTCTGAATAGCTATTAATCATTTGTTTCAATTCATCTATAGTCGGTTCTTTTCCATTCAATTTTCTATGTAGCATTGAATGACAATTAGGACAAACTGGCATTAAGTCTTTTTTATAGTCAATTTTATAACTCTCCCCAATTTCGTGTATTGGAATTAAATGATGAATATGAATAAAATCTTCTCCAATTTCCCCATACATTTCTTTAAAATTCAAACCGCATACTTTACAGTTATTTCCATGAAAATTCACAGCATTTTCTCTTGCTTTTGAACTTCGTTCATACTTATTGACGATTACAGATTTTTTCGCTCCTTCATATTCAGTTTCAGACTCTTTGACCACATCTGGGAAAAAGTCAACCTGATAGTTGTCAGTAAAATAGGTTTCGATATAGTCTAATAAATTGTCATCTTTTATTTTAACAGGTCCCTGAGGTGCTGCCTTAAGTCCATTAGCTTTGAGATTGTTTATTTTCATTTGATTGTTTGAAACTTGATCAACTAATCTCAAAGTCATAAATTTTCCGTCTAAAGATTTGTAATATTCCTTTTCGTCAAGCCAATACTCTTTATCGTCTCGAATTTGTGATGAATTTAAGTCAATTTTATCAACGATGCATTTATATTGTAGCATCATTAATGGTCGAGTACAATAAATATAAACTGTATCTCCAACTTCATATTTCGCTTTTCCTTGCTTCCAATCTATCGAACCATAATGTTCAAAAGAACTCGAATGGTCGTATATCTTAGAATTTGCAGAAATTATCCAATTCATGTGGTTTTCTCTTAATATTACCTAACTAAAAAATATTTAACACTTACTCCATAACATACACACGTTTAACCCGGCGACTGATGCTGGTTAATATTTCATATGGGATGGTATCCAGCTTTTTAGCAAGATTATAAATCGTTAGGTTTTCACCGAATATTTCTACTTCATCCCCTTCGTTAACTTCAATATTGGTCACATCTGCCATACACATATCCATACAAATATTCCCAACGATAGGAGCTTTCTGTCCATTGATATACACCTCACCAACACTATTGCTTAATCGGCGATTATAGCCATCGGCATAACCAATTGGTATTATGGCAATTTGTAATGGACTAGTAGAAATACCTTTACGACTATAGCCTATGGTTTCGCCGGCCTGAACCATCTTTAGTTGAGACACGTAGGATTTCAGGGTATTGACCTGCTTTAAAATAGTATTACCTGTAGCACTCACCCCGTACATGCCAATACCCAGTCGCACCATATCAAATTGAGCATTTGGGAACCGTTCAATACCGGCAGAATTAAGAATGTGCCGTATAAAAGAATATCCCAATCTATCTTGCAGCTTACTACAAGCCTGTGTAAGTTTCTCAATTTGCTGATCGGTGAAGCCATCGTGAATAGCCTCGTCGCTACCTGCCAGGTGAGAAAATACACTTCGCACACGAACGGCTGTGGTTGCATTTAACTGCTTACTTAATTCATCCAGTTCTTGCGGCAAAAAACCAAGGCGGTTCATGCCTGTATCTACCTTAATATGGATTGGAACATTTGTCAAACCCTGCCGGTTAACGGCTGCAAGAAAAGCTTTCAACACCTGAAAACTATAGACCTCCGGTTCCAACTCATACTCCAGCATCAATGAGAAACTGCTTAACTCAGGATTCATCACAATAATGGGCAAAGTAATACCGGCTTTGCGCAACTCAATACCTTCATCGGCGAAAGCCACTCCAAGGTAATCGACCTTTTGCTGTTGTAATAAATTGGCAATTTCGAACGATCCTGTGCCATATGAGAATGCTTTTACCATCGCCAACAGCTTCGTCTCTTTTTTTAGAAGCGACCTGAAGTACTTCACATTATCCGCCAGTGCATTCAGGTTAATCTCCAACACCGTTTTATGACGGCGCATCTCAAGTAAAGCTGATATGCGTTCAAAAGTAAAATCACGTGATCCTTTTAATAGTATGGCCTCATCTCTAAAGGCATTAATATCAACTGACTTGATAAAGGCTTCTGTAGATTCATAAGCATCCACACCATTCATCAGGCGAAACAGTTCATTCCCTATCCCGATGAACTTTCGAATCCCATATTGATCTCTTAAGCGTTGAATTTCATTAAACAGTTGATCATTGCTTATTCCACTCTGGTAGATATCGGAAAGTATCAATGTTTTTGACAGTCCACGTTTTGAACCCATCTGCTGAAGAAAGTCCAGTCCCAGTTCGAGCGATGTCAAATCTGAATTATACCCATCATCAATGAGTAAGCAATTGTTAATGCCCTCCTTCTGCTCCAGACGCATGGCAATAGGCTGTAGCTCCTTCACTACGTTTTGAAGTCGGTTTATCTCTACACCTAACTCCAATGCAACCAATACGGATAAAAGGGTATTTTCAATGGAGATGCCGTCCTGAAATGGCACATCCAGTTCAAAAACTTCATCCTTCCAACGAACTTCTAATAGTGTCTGCTTACTATTATCTCTTTTACTCAGCAATTGCAGGTCAGCCGCTTTATCTTCACCCCATGAAACAAGTTTCTTATCCTGATATTTCTGTCGAATACGAGTTCTCACCAACGCATCATCGTAATGAAAGAAAAGCGTATTGGCATTTTTGAATAATTTGAGTTTCTCCTCGAGCTTTTCTTTCAGACTTTTGAAATTCTCCTGGTGTGCCTGCCCAATATTAGTGATAACACCAAAATCTGGTTGAATGCATTCAGCAATGTTTTGCATCTCCCCAGGCTGTGAGATACCAGCTTCAATTATGGCATAATCCAGATCATCAGCCAGCATCCAAATGGAAACGGGCACTCCAATCTGACTGTTGAAACTACGTGGCGATTTACCAATTTTAAACTGACTTTCAAGCAATTTACCAAGCCATTCTTTTACAATGGTTTTACCATTACTTCCGGTGATACCGATTAACGGATATGATTTCTGCTGTCTTATATTGGCGGCAATTAATTGTAAGGCGTGTACTGAATTCTCAACAATTAAAAAGCTGGCCTCCGGATATTGCTCAAATGGAATATCAGCCTCTCTTTCTACAAGAAACAATCTGATTCCCTTTCTATACAAATCATCTATAAACTGGTGCCCATCGTTACTGCGGCTTTTAATGGCTACAAACAGGGTATTGTGTGGGACAAAAGTTTTACGGCTGTCAAACAGAATCTTTTCAACAGCAGACTCTGAATGACCTATTACCTGTGCGCCACAATAACGGGCCAATAATTCAACTGTATACATACTACACATTAGCTTTCATAAAACAACATCGACACAAAGGCTCGTATTCATTTTTCTCGCCTAAAACAACCTGTTTCTCTTCATCCGATAAACGATGAGAGAATTGAGCCAAATCACCACAACGCATGCAAATAGCATGTACCTTAGTGACATATTCGGCTGTGGCAAGCAAGGCCGGTATCGGGCCAAATGGCTTGCCCTTGAAATCCATATCGAGCCCGGCTATTATTACACGAATACCCTGATTCGCCAACTGATGACAGACTTCTACCAGTCCTTCGTCAAAGAATTGTGCCTCATCAATGCCAACTACATTAACATTGCCACTTAATAAGAGAATATTGCCCGATGACTCAACGGGCGTTGAACGAATAGCATTATCATCATGCGAAACAACTTCTTCATCGCTATACCTCACATCCACCATTGGTTTGAAAATCTCCACATTCTGCCGTGCTATTTTTGCTCTGCGCAAGCGTCGTAACAGCTCTTCGGTTTTACCCGAAAACATGGAGCCTGCTATCACTTCAATCCATCCTTTCTGCGAATCTCTATTGGCCTTATTCTCAAGAAACATTCTGTGTACTCTTATTATTTAATAGCAATCGTTACCTTTGTAAAGCATGTAAAAGCTACATCGACTATGGAAAAAGAAGCACTCATAGATATCATCCTTAACGATATAAAAGAAGTTCACTCCCTGGTTAATACCTTCAAGGGAAAACATGAGCTCAATGCCGCCTTTATTAACTTAACTCGCACTAAAATAGCAAACATTAATGAGGAGTTAACATTATTGGAGCAACTTAATACCGCTCAACCGTCTGTTTCGGTTTCTGAATCGAGCTTAACGTCTGAAAAGACAGCTGCTTTGACGAATGATGATAATAATGCAATTGCAGAATCATCAAAACGATTTGCTGAGGGTGAATCGACTTTTGACGCTCCGACGGAAAAACATCAGAGTAAAACAATTAAAGAGATTTCAGATGATTCAGAACTGTCTCCAAATCATTCAGAGACTGTTCCGAAAGCCTCAGAGCTATCTCCGAGGAATGTAGAGACGTCACCGAACGATTCAGCGATATCTCCAAATGATTCAGAAGCGTCTCCAAACGATTCAGAGACATTGCCGAAAGCCTCAAAGGTATCTCCGAGGAATGTAGAGACATCACCGAACGATTCAGCGATATCTCCAAATGATTCAGAAGCGTCTCCAAGCAATTCAGAGACATCGCCGAATGCCTCAGAGGTATCTCCGAAGTGTGTAGAGACGTCGCCGAACGATTCAAAGGTATCTCTAAGTCATTCAGACACTGCTCATACTACAAAATCAAAACCAAGCATATTAGGTGAGTCAATCAAAACAAACAGTTCATCGGTCAATGAGGTGATTGCCAATCGCAAAGAACAGGTAGATGATATTAAGCAGATAGGCAAACCTGTAGATGATGTGCGCAAAGCTTTTGGCTTAAACGATCGCTTTTACTACCAACGCGAACTTTTTGCCAATAATGCTGACTTATTCAACCAAACACTGGATCAGATTAATGCCATGGATTCATACGATTCGGCACGTAGTTTTTTACAAACCAACTATAACTGGAGTGAGGATAATGAGGCCAGCGAGACTTTTTATAAGTGTATAAGGAGGAGGTTTATTTAGTTTTGGGTTTAGAGTTTAAGGTTGAAGAGTTGAGAAGTTTGGGGTTCTGAGTTTGGAGTTTGGAGTTTGGAGTTTAGGATTAGAGGGGTTTTGACAGTTCGACAAATCAGCAAATCAACAGTTAAGACAGTTCGACAAATTAACAAATAAGAATTAATGAGCAAATTATACGTTGTACCAACGCCAATTGGTAATCTTGAAGATATTACACTGCGGGCCATTCGAATATTAAAAGAAGTCGATTTTATTCTGGCAGAAGACACGCGCACAACGGGTTTCCTGCTGAAGCACCTTGAGGTGTCTACCCGGATGATGTCGCACCATAAATTTAATGAGCATGCTTCGGTGGATAAAGTGGCACAACGCATAAAAGCAGGTGAAAGTGCTGCCCTGGTTTCCGACGCTGGCACGCCCGCTATCTCTGACCCTGGCTATCTGTTGGTTAAAAAATGTATCGAAGAACAAATTGAAGTGGAATGTTTACCTGGCCCAACTGCTTTTGTGCCTGCCCTGGTTAATTCTGGATTATCAAATGACCGCTTTACTTTCGAAGGTTTTCTGCCTCAGAAAAAAGGTCGTAAAACTCGATTGGAGTTTTTAGCACAGGAGACACGCACGATGGTATTTTATGAATCTCCATTTCGACTGGTGAAAACCCTGGGGCAGTTCATTGAGCATTTTGGTGCGGATCGACAGGCTTCTATTTCGCGTGAGATAAGCAAGCTCCATGAGGAAAACAAGCAAGGTACACTGGAAGAATTGCAGCAATATTTCTCTTCAAAAACCGTTAAAGGTGAAATAGTTGTAATTGTTGAAGGAAAAGCTGAAGAGAAAAAGAAGAAGAAAGATAAGTTAAATGTGAAGAGTGAAGAGTGATTTAAAATTAATATACCACCCCGCCTGTTGGCACCCCTCCTAAAATTCAGGAGGGGATGGGTTTGCGTAACTCTCCTCCTTTGAAAGGAGGAGTACCACAAAGTGGGGAGGTGGTTGAAATTGTTAAAGATGATTTTCCAAATCAAGAAATAATACAAACCATTAAAACATAAACTAAACGACTATGAAGTATTTACTGATTATAACCTTGGCATTTGCATTGTTTAGCTGTAAGCAATCGGGATCTGATTCACTGAGTTCAGCCAAAGAAGTGGATTCACTTAAGATGTTGTCGCTTGAGAAAGATCGCCAGATGAACAACCTGGTGGCGGCACTGATAGAGATTGATGATAACCTTCAAATGATCAAAGAGAAGGAAAAAATAATAACCTTGAATGTGGCAAAAAGCGAAGATGGCGGACAGGCTATTGAGGATCAAATCAATAATGATATCAAAGCGATTTATGACCTGATGCTGCAAAACAAGGAGCAAATAGCGAAGCTTGAAAAGCAACTGACTCAATCGGCGAATAACAACAACGATCTGAACAAGATGGTTAAGCGATTAAATAGCCAGCTACGGGATAAGTCGCTTGAAATTGCTGAGCTACAAAGGCAATTGGCCAGTCAAAATCTGAAAATTAATGACCTTAATTTTACCATTGAAGGATTGGAAAGTGCCATTGATTCATTGGAAGGTGCTAAACTGGCTACCCAGCAGGAACTGAATGAAACAACAGAAAAGCTATACCGTGCCTATTATGTGTTTGGATCGAAGAAAGAATTAAAGGATGAAAATATCATCTCCAGCGATGGTTTCTTAAGTAAAAAGAAAATTCTTTCTGAAGGATTCTCACAGGAATATTTCACAACCATCGATTACCGCGAATTTGATTCTTTAAATGTGTTTATGCCAAAGGCAAAGTTGCTTACCAATCACCCGACTTCATCGTATACACTGGAAGCCAGCGAGGACGGTGCTATGGTGCTAAAAGTAACGGATAAAGCCAACTTTTGGAGCATGACGAGGCATTTGGTGATTCAGGTAGGGAAATGAATTGAAGACGGAAGACAGAGGACGGAAGACAGAGGACAGAAGTGCGAGGTGAGAATTGAAAATTTTCGATCTACTCACTACTGACAACTAACTAATATCTAAAATATGAAGCAGTACAAACATCTCTTTTTTGATTTGGACCATACCTTGTGGGACTTTGAAGCAAACTCAGAAGCGGCATTGCGAGAGATGTTTGACTCCTATCGTCTGTCTCGATTTTTTGAAGATTACGATGACTTTCATGCGAAATATGAGCCACACAACCTGTATTTGTGGTCACTTTATCGTAAAAACAGGATTGGCAAAAAGGTATTAAATGTGCAGCGCTTTTACCTGCCTTTTGCTGAGGTGGGTTTTGACGATATGACAGTAGCGCAACAATTTGCGCAGGATTACCTGGATATCAGTGCCACTAAAACACTATTGTTTCCTAATACACTAGAGGTTTTAAAAACCCTTAAAGACAGATACCAGCTTCATATCATCACCAATGGCTTTAAAGAAGTCCAGAATAAAAAACTAGATAATAGTGGCTTACGCCCATTCTTTACCAATGTTTTTATTTCCGAACTGATTGGAGTTCAAAAGCCCGATCCCTATTTCTTTGACTATTCAATCAAAAGTTGCCATACCAATAAAAAAGAAAGCCTGGTTATTGGAGACAGCTGGGAGGCTGATATAAAAGGAGCTAAAAAAGCAGGTATCGATCAGGTTTTTTTTAATACAAAAGGTGTGAAATTTGATGATGAAGCAACCTATATGATTAACGAACTAAAAGAGCTGCTTTGTATTTTGTAAAACAAAGCAGCTCTTCTTATCACTATAGTTTCAATCTATTTTTGCTTAGACATCCTCAGCCACTAAATAATTAACGCCTTTTAATACGATATCTTCACTTTTTAAGGAATCCACCTCTTTGATTTTCACATGACCATCGTGAACTTGCAGAATTTCAACTTCCACTTTTTCATATTCTCCAGCTGATCTTTGGATATAAATATAGTTTTTCCCATCCCTGGAAATAACAGCCTGTTTAGGTAAAACTTTGCTAATTTTTCCGGGCGTAAAAATCAATGCATCAACAAAAGTTCCCTGTGCAAAAAAGTTATTGTCATTAAGCGGCTGTGCAAGGACCTGCAATGTTTTTTTATGAGGATCAATTGACTGTCCAATTGATACTATCCTGGCTTTAAACGTGTTATTCTCCACCCCGCTAATACTATACTCTACCTCCTGTTCAAGCTCCAGCATATTTTTATATTGAGCAAACACATCTAGTGTAACAGAATTTTCACGATTATTAATCACCTTCATCAGATATTTATCCGGTGTAACCATTTCACCTAAATCAACATTTATTTCATCAACATATCCACTAATCGGCACTTTAACTTCAATTGTATTTACTATATTTTCAGCGGTTATCTTTTGAGCTGAGATACCAATCATTTTCAGCTTTGCAGCTAAACCTGCTTTTTGTGCTCGCAATACTTCGTAATTGGCTTTTGTCTTTTGAAATGCTTTCTCAGATATTGCATCCTCCTTACGAAGTATTTGTTGACGCTGATACTCCTTTTCTGCAAACTCAAATTCACTGCTGGTCTTCAAATAATCGGTTTGCATATCGATATAATCAGAGTGTCTAAGTGTCATTGCAATAAATCCTTTATCGACCCAGGCACCAAGAGTTGTATTTATCTGTTCAACAAATCCATTTACCGGTACAGAAACGGTTGCTTTATTTTGTGGACGAAGCGTGACCTTACCAGTACATTCGATGTGATGATGCATAGTTTCTTCGTAAAATGTTCCTGTTTTAATACCAGCAAGCTCGACTTGTTGTTTAGTGAATTTGATATTGAGACTCTTTGCCTCCTCTTCTTGAATTTCCTCTTGTTTCTGTGAGTTCGTGTTGGTACAAGAGAATTGAATCAGACTAATAAAAAGTATTGTTATTGTTGTATATATTTTCATCGTAGTATTTATTTAATTGTAGAGCTTATTTTAAGAGGTAATTCAGTGTACATTCAATGTTGCTTAAATCAAGCATAGCAGCGAGATATTCTACCTGAATATCAAACGCACCTTCAATACTTTGTATGTACTCAATGTATCCTATATCACCATTTTGGTAGAGTAGGCTGGCATTTCGCTGAATTTCGCTTGAATTCGGAAGTGCTGATTCCCTGTAGTATTCAATCCGCTTCAACAGGTTCTGATATTTATCGTTTAAGTTATTTAACTCAGTTGCTAATTCCCTTTGAGCACGTTGCAAACCGGACTCCGCTATTTTTGCCTCATATTTTGCAGCTTTCGTTTTTTTACTTGTGGAGACAAACCAAAGTGGCAAGGAAACCTGTGCTTGCACTCCGGAAAAACCTTTCACCCCTTCAATTTGCTGGTTAAAAGCTCCAATCGAAAATTCAGGGAAATACGCACGTCGCTCAATTGTGATAGATTGCTTCGCTAAATCCAATTCCTTTTCCATTGATCGCAAATATGGGTGCGTCTTAATTTTATCCGAATCAACAATTGCACTTCCTATTAATCTGGGTTGAACATCCCCTTTTAATGGAATAAATAAACTATCGGTATTCAGCAAGAGGTTAAAGTGTCGGGTTTCATTTTGCAACTGCGTTTTTTCTTTTTGCAGTAACACTTGAATCGAACTGTATTTGTTCTCCAGCATCATTGTTTCCAACCTGTTCGAAGAACCCGTTTCATAACGTAATTTGGCGATCCTTTTAACATCAGCAAATTCGTTATAGATTTGCTCCAACAGTTGAACTTTATGGAATTGAAACTGCCACGTGAAATATTGAACGGATACTTTTTGTTTCAATTGTTTTAGGGTTAGTTCGTGATTAATCTTTTGCTGCTCAAGGTTGATTCCTGCATATTTAACCTTGGCTGCCATTTGAAACAGATTACCAAAGTTCTGTGAAACACTGAAACTATAATCTTTTTCATACGAGTTTATTTCACCATACTCGATGGAAGCATCCGTTAAGCCCAAATCGAATTCTGCCTTTTTTATATTTTCTGCACGTTTAATACTTAAAAGGCTAGTTTGAACATCCGGATTGTTTTTCCCAGCAACAGATAAAGCCTGATCAAGAGTCAGCTCAGTATCCTGACCAAATGCACTTCCAAATGGAATTGTAAACAGCAGAAGGAAAATTGTCATTACTTTGACTTTAGGCTTTTGAACTCTGTGAGAATCTCGTTTAAGTGCAGCCATTTCTACATAATAATAGAGCACAGGAACTATCACAAAAGTAAGTACTGCAGCCACAAGCAATCCTCCAATTACTACTGTTGCAAGCGGACGCTGTACTTCAGCACCAGCCTGATTTGAAATTGCCATTGGAATAAAACCAAGTGTAGCAACCAAAGTAGTCAAACTAATAGGGCGGACTACAGTCTTTATACTGCTCAAAATTCGTTCCTTAATATCATCAACTCCTTCTGCCTTTAAGTGGTTTAATTGGTTTATCAGAACGATACCATTTAATACTGCAACACCAAAAAGGGCTATAAAACCTATTCCGGCAGAAATACTAAAAGGTAATCCCCGCACCCAAAGTGAAACAATACCTCCGATTACTGAAAGAGGAATTGTTACGTAAATGATCATGGCCTGACTCATTGAATTAAAGGTAAAAAACAACAAGATGAATATCAGTCCGAGTGCGACCGGTAAAACAAGCATGAGACGTCTGGTGGCTGTCTCAAGATTCTCAAACTCTCCTCCATAAGTGACATAATACCCTGGTGGAAGTTTTAATGACCCTCCTAAAATTTCCTGTACCTCATAAACAAGGCTTTTTATGTCGCGGTTACGAACGTTGATACCTAGTGTGATTCTTCTTCGCGTATCATCACGAGCGATTTGCATAGGGCCTTCCTTATGTGTGATTGTAACCAGCTCCGAGAGAGGAACACGATTTCCTGTTGCGGTGCGCACAAACATTTGTTTAATATGCTCAATGTGCGAACGGTATTCAGGCTGCAAGCGCACAACAAGATCAAACTTTCTTTCTCCTTCGAAGATGACACCTGCTGTCTCTCCTGCAAATGCCGTACGTATCACATTATTAAGGTCTGAAGTTTTTAATCCGTAACGCGCTAGTTTCGATCTATTATACGTAAAAATAGCCTGAGGCAAGCCTTCAATTTGTTCCACCTTAATATCTGCAGCTCCCTGAACATTTTCAATTAATCGAGCAGCATTATTTGCCTTATCGTAAAGCACTTCCAAATCATCACCAAAGATTTTTATTACCACATCAGATTTGGCGCCAGTGAGCAACTCATTAAATCGAAGCTGGATCGGTTGAGTAAAATTAAACTCTGCCCCGGGAATTATTTCTACCTCCTGCTTCATCAAACGAATCATTTCCTCACGATTATCGGTCGTTGTCCAATCATCCCGTTCCTTCATGACGATCATAATGTCGGCATCTTCAATAGCCATCGGATCGGTTGGAACTTCAGCGGTACCAATTTTGGAAACAACACTCTTCACCTCCGGAAACTTCTCCAATAAAATTGCTTCCGCCTGGGTCGATAATTTTATACTTTCATTCAATGAACTTCCGGGTGGCAATGTCATCTGCATGGCCAGATCACCTTCTTCAAGGTTAGGAATAAATACAGCTCCTAATTTACCAAATAAGCCCAGGGAGGCAACAAATAAACTTAGAGTTACGAGCAGTACTGTTACTTTTCTTTTCAAGGCAAATTGTACCATTGGCACTACACCTGAGCTAATCATTTTCACGATTCTATCTGCAAAGTTTTCCTTGTGATCTATCTTCTTGCTGATTAGCAAGGAAGCCATTACAGGTACGTAAGTCAATGACAAAATGAGAGCACCAATTAAAGCAAAGCTAATTGTAATGGCCATCGGTTTAAACATTTTACCTTCAATTCCGCTAAGTGTAAGAATTGGAAAGTACACAATGAGAATAATTGCCACACCAAAAGCTGCCGATTTTCCAACAATTGAAGAGGATTTTGCTACCGCCTTGTTCATCTCAGACTGAGAAAGAACGCTACCTTTAGATTTACCATGGAGATAAAACAGGATGCCTTCAATGATAATGACGGTACCATCTACAATAAGTCCAAAATCAATAGCACCTATTGACATGATGGATGCGGATACTCCGAAAATATTCATAAGGCTGAAGGCAAACAGCAATGACAAAGGTATCACAGAAGCTGTGATTAATCCGGCACGCAGATTTCCAAGCAATATCACCAGTACAAACAGGACGATCAATGCAGCTTCTGTCAAGTTGGTTGAGATGGTATTGATGACCCTGTTAACCAACTCAGAACGGTCGAGATAAGGCTTTATTATGACTCCTTCGGGTAATGAGTTATTAATGTCTTTAATGCGATCTTTAACCCGCTCAATAACCTGGTTGGCATTAGCTCCTTTCAGCATTAGTGTGATACCACCAACTGTTTCACCCTTGCCATCTTTGGTCATTGCACCATAACGCATAGGGTGTCCAAAGCGTACTTTTGCAACATCACGAATTAAAACAGGCACCTGGTTGCGAGTCGTAATCACAATATTTTCAATATCCTCTATTGATTTCAGCAAACCCTCTGCCCGAATATAAGAGGCATAAGGTCCTTCTTCGATGTAACTACCTCCGGTATTTTGATTGTTATCTTCAAGTGCTTCCAAAATTTCCTCAATGGTTATATCAAATTCATTCAGCGTTTTCGGAATCACTGAAACCTCGTACTGTTTCACGTAACCACCAAAGCCACTGATTTCAACAATCCCGGGAATACCAGAAAGCTGTCGTTTTACTATCCAGTCGTGGATAGTTCGCAATTCTGTTAGGCCATAATTTTCTTCATAGCCTGGTGTTACTTCCAACGTGTATTGATAAATTTCTCCTAAGCCAGTAGTGATGGGCATTAATTCAGGTGTACCATACTCTTCAGGTATCTCATTGGAAGCAGCCACAAGCATTTCACTCACTAATTGCCGGGCTTTTAATACATCAATATTCTCGTGAAAAACAATAGTAACAACCGACAGGCCATAACGTGAAATTGAACGGATGTTGTCCACTCCCTGCACATTTGCCATGGTCATTTCTATGAGATAGGTTATAAACTGCTCAACCTCTTGGGGAGCCAGTGATGGTGATATAGTTACTACTTGCACCTGGTTATTGGTAATGTCCGGAACGGCATCAATGGAGAGGTTTTTCATAGAAAACACACCCCAAACCACTAAGGCCAGCGTAAACAGAATAACTATAAATTTATTGTGAATAGATAGATCTATCAATCGATTAATCATAATAATAAAATATGCAGCAATATTATTACTGTAAATTAATAATACTCATTTGGAGCTATGCGCTCATACCTTATGGATGGAAACACCAACCATAAAACCTTCTAAAACTGTGATTAAGAGATTGAGGGAGATCCTCTGGAAATATGGACTTTTCTGGAATAATTTACATGTGTAGCGCAAGAGTCAATAAAATCAAACCAATCAGATTTAAAGACTTTGACCTCAACCAGTGGGGTAAGTAATTGGCTGAAACTGATAATACCTGCAGGTATAGCATCAACTACAAAGTTACGTGTGCATTTACCGGACTTGAATTCTTCAAGATGTTCACCCCCAATATTGGCTGCAAAAATCTTTTTCAGGAAATCAAGTATCGGGGCTTCTTCAGCTTCCACACTTATGTGCTCCGAATTGTTTTCATGAGAATGCGCAACAAGCATATGCCCAACGGTAATTGTCAGTGCCAGGAATAATAATATGTGTTGTATAATCCTCATTACATTTTTAAGATGTCGGTTAAACATCTACTTAAAATAACTTGATTCTTACCAAAAGATTGATCATTAGCGTATTTCTTATTCCAATGGTCAACCTTTATTTAACTTCTATTTAGCGGACGCTAATATACAAATCCAATTTTGAATTACATCTTATGCCCTGTTTCATTTATGATATTTTGGACGATCTGATTAAGGTGACCTAATGGAATAGCCAATGTGCTAACCCTGTTTTTACGTGCGATATTTATTCCAATTACTTCCCCCTCCAGATTAACCACTGGCGTTCCACATTGCGTTGGAAGTATTGGAATATCATGTGTAAATGCATTTGGAAACCCATCTCTAACCGTATTTGATTCGGAAGCACTTGCCGGATGATTACCTAGCGTTCTTCTTTTGCCTAATACCACCTCCAGCTCCTTTTCAACACCACCTCTCTGCACACCAATTAATACTTTCTGATTAGGACGAGTGTCTGGTAGGTATTTATAAAAATCACTTCGGGTTTGCACTTTCTGCTTGTCAAAACTAGTAATTACATCTCCGTTTCTTAAGCCACCTTTTGCTGCAGCCCCATACGGATCAACGTAACTCAAAAGTAGATCTTCACGAGAACTAAATTGAATTCCAAAGAAGCCAGTATCCTTATTCAATATTTTACGGGTATCGAGTCCCACAATACCAACCAAGGAATTACTTTCAGAACCTGGTAATACTGTTGTTACAAAATATCCAACGGCTAATTCTTTATCAGAATTAATTGATATGGATTCTATTTTTTGTGATGGATTTATTTTTAAGACGACAACATCATTCGCTTCATCCCGGCCCAATAATTTTGCCTCATATCTTTCACCATTAAATAAAGTACAATATAAATCTGCATCATTGATTTCAGATGATTTTGCAAGAACATAACCATTACTTCTAAATATGGTACCATACGTCTGATTAAGGATCCCCGCCTTGTTACTTTCAATGGAGACAACGGCCTGTTGATATTTTTCACTTTTTGAGTGCATTACTGTTAAAAGTGCACCCTTCCCTCCTTTTAACACATGAGAACCTTGATTTTCAGGAGCAGCTGCAATAGAAAAATCATAATGAAACTCCCCGATATTAATAACCTCTCCAGCTACCAATCTCTCCCAGTTTTTCTTCACATTATCAATTGAAGCATAGAAATTCATATTCAACCCTCTGTTGATATAACTGCAGATACCAATTAACTCACCTTTTAGATTAAATATAGGCCCTCCGGAATCGCCCGGCATCATTATGCATGATGTTTTTAAGTACCCATCATTATTTATCCCTTCATAAAAGCCAATTCTCCCAATAGCCGGACGTTCTTTCTCAGAAGTCGCAGGATGCCCAAACATCAGGCAGGCATCATCTTTTCCAAGTGCAGAGACTTTACCCATCGGCGCATAAGGCAGTTTTTTACTGGTCTGTATTTTCATCAAACCATAATCACCCAAGTCATCTTTACCTAAACATTTGGCTGTATAAGTAGAACCATCGTGCAACCTCACCTCCGTTTCTTCACCACCAACAGCATCCATTACATGCGCGGCAGTCAGAATATATCCATCTTCTGACACCAGCACTGCACTGGCACCTGAGCTGCCTACTTCAACCCTTACTGTTGTTCGCAGTAAATCATCATAAATATTCAGAACGGTTTCCTGCAAGCTGTCAACCTGACCAATATCCTTTGAACAAACGCTTAATGATAAAAAGACAATTAGAGTAAAAAATGTAATTCTAAGGTAATTCATAACAACTTTTTTTATTAGAAATAGACCCTACCATCTGGTGGTATTAGAATTAAAGCATAAGAATAAATGGTTCTGACAATATTGCGTTATTTGGCGATATAATAAAGCTAATACGAGTTAAATACCTGTTAATGCGAATCTAATTGATTGTTATAGGCGATCAAACTATGATACACATGGTGATCATTATTTATTAGATATCGCCAATAGAATACCTAAAATCGATAACACACTTATCTTACTCCATTTAGTGAATTTCCAGAAACCCGGGCTATTAAGGTATTTGGTTAATTTCCCTGATAAAACGGCTATTAAACTGAACACAACAATAGCTTGCAGCATAAAAATCAAGCCAAGGATAATCATTTGTGCAGTCATACTAAACCCATCAGCACTCACAAACTGCGGCAAAAAAGCGATAAAGAATAATGAAACCTTTGGATTTAAAACGTTCATTAAAAAGCCTTTTCTAACCAGAGCCATCACCCCAACTTTCTGATCAGCTTCTTCGGACTCCAAGGTCAAAAGCGGCTTTTCTTCCTTCACAGCCTGATATGCCAGATAAAATAAATAAGCAGCACCAAAATATTTGATAACTGAAAAAACAAGAGCTGATTGTTGAATTATTATAGATAGTCCTGTGGCAGCTGCCATGGTATGAACAAGAACTCCTGTTGAAAGCCCCAAAGAAATGCAAATTCCATTTCTCTGTCCTTTGGTTAAGCTTTCTGATAAAACAAATATGTTATCAGGGCCTGGCATTAATGATAAAAGTACCGATGCTCCAAGAAAAGATAAAACTAAGTGTAAAGCCATATCAATATAATTTAGTAGACTCGTTTATACAAAAAGATAAATAGAAACCACATCCTACCAGAATCCAGCCTTTGTTCTAAAAGCCAGAATATCAGTCCAACAAAAATATGCCTGAGAAAGCTACAGGCACTTAGCAAATCTTACTGATTATTTGTGAATTTCTAATCGCTTGGTCAGTTCACTTGGATTACATCCTATATGTTTATTTACAAATCGGTTGTATGAACTTTGACTGTCGAAATGCAGGTAGTGACTAATTTCTTTGTGACTCAGCTGCTCAATTATAATGAGTCGTTTAATTTCTATTACCAACATTTCGTGAATAATTTGCAAAGGTGTTTTACCAAACTTCTCTTTTATTTGAGCGTTCAACTTTGTTACAGAAATATTCAAACGTTCAGCATATGAACTCACCTTACGATTGTGCATAAAGCCATGCTCAACAAGTTCCAGAAAGCGAATGCTCAGGTTATCTTTTCCTATATTAGTCGTTGTGTTTGGCAGAATACCTGCTATTTGATAAATGGTATAAGAAAAATAGTGTCGCAGTTTTTCCTGTTTAAAAGGGACATCCATACTGCTGAGCGTTTTCAGGTGGTGCAATGAAAGAATTAACGAATCATAATCTGATGCTGATAAGATGGTCTCGGGATTGGACTTAAGCGCATACAACAAATTTGGAGGAATAGTGTGCAAAGAAGTGTGCAGGAATTCATGAGTAAACTGCAATACAAGCCCATCTTCGCCTTTTTTACGAGTCAACAAGTGCACCTGATTAGGTGCGATGATATTTAAGGTTCTATCCTGAATGCTGTAAGTATCAAAATCAATCAGATGCTCCCCTTGTAGTCCTTTATCAAATAACAAAATCTCATAATAGGCATGCCTGTGAATCTTTGAAAAGTCGTAAGGATTCTTGTGCGTAATAATATCAGCTACCAGGAATTCAAGTTCGCTATTGCCTAAAGGATGTGTTTCCATAGTTTTGCAATCTACTTTATTTAAAGCATAGCATTAAAACAAAATTGATTGGCGCTAAAGTAGTGCAAATAAATCAGAGATACATTAATTAGAAAACACTAACAACCTATCATATGCCTTTGAGCGGGAGCAATCCCTAGTTCCTCAATCAGACAATCATTTGTAAATAATGCATTGGTTGATGTATCAGCCGTTAAGGTTCCTCCTTTCATTACCAGGGCTTTATCAGCCCATTCACTGACAAAATCTGAGTTGTGTGTGCTAATGATCAAGGTCTTACCTCTATCAACCAATTGTTCCAAAATAGCTTTCAAGCGTTGCGACTGCTGATAATCGAGCCAGGCAAATGGTTCGTCGAGCATAACAATTTGTGGCTCCATAGCCAGTACACCTGCCAGTGCTACCTGCTTCTTCTGCCCATAACTTAAGCTGTGAACGGATTTATCTTTGAGATGAGAAATGCCGGTTAACTCGAGATATTCATCAACAAGTTCTTGTACCATTGGCTCTTTCAATCCCATATTACGCAAGCCAAAGGCAACATCTTCATCCACATGTGTTGATACCACCTGCACATCCGGGTCCTGAAAAACATAGCCGATTTCCTGACACAATTTATTGCGCCACTTCCTACAATACCGAAACGACTCTCCATTGATTTGGTAAGAGCCGCTTTCGGGCTTTATCACTCCCGCTAACAATAGAAATAAGCTGGATTTACCTGAGCCGTTTGCACCCATCAAAACTACCTTCTCCCCTTTATTAATGGTTAGTGACACATTATTTAAGGCCTTTATACCCGATGGATAGGTGTAATTTATATTGGATAATTTAATGGGTGACATATCAAGTAGTTATTAGTGGTTAGCAGTTAGTTTGTAGGCAGTATTTGAAAGATAAAGCATACAGTGCGATGGTCAGAAAAATTATAATCAGAATGGTTATTGGTGAACTATTGATCCATTTTGTAGGTGTATATATCACTCCCTGATAACCTCTGACTGTCATGGCCTGATAGTTTTGCATGGAATCACGCAAACTTTTTATAAAAACCGTTGAGAGCATGGATGAAAATGATTTTAGTGATACCCTGAAGCTTTTATAGCCCATCCGCCTGCGTTGTGATATCATGATATCTTTAGCGCAGGACTGTACTCCATGCAAATATCGATACGAGAGGAAAATCATTTCAATTAGCACATCCGGTACTTTCATTTTCTTTGCCAGGGTGATTGCTTCTTCAAAAGTAAACACCTGCATAGCAAACTGAATAGCCAGCAAACCATTGATGGCCTTTATTGCTATCAAAGCAGAATAAAACAAGCCATCTTGGGTAATGTTCCACCACAAATCCAGAAACTCAAAACTGAACAGTGCATTCGTATTCTCATTGCCTATTTCAAAAACCAAACCGCAAGATCCGGCTAGTATGAAAGACAATCCAATGACAAGCATTTTGCCTTGCTTACATCTATAACGCAAAAACCACTGATGGCCAATTAGCCCCAAGCAACAAACAATTACTTGTACTACCAAATGCGGAATACTCACTGCTAAAAGAATCCACAGCATTACCAGTACAGCCTTTTCAGCTGTACCATGCAACATGTGATTTCTTTTGAGATGATATTGTGGCATACTAGGCAGCCTTTTTCCCTTTTATGTATCCGATGAAATAAAACAATACGCCTGCTCCTATAGCTGATTGTAATGAAAACAACAAACTCTCAGTTTCACCACCCGGAGGCGCCCAGATATTTTCAATCCATGGCGAGTAATCAGAGTTATCAATCATTTCAGCGGCCATACCATCGGCACCACCAAATTCTGAATCCCCCCCAAGCATTAGTCCCACAATTGGAATTATAATGACAAAAGCTAACAATAAAAAATTGTATCCTTTTAATTTATTTGATTTCATGAGCGATTTTTCTTTTGCGTAAGCGATTAAAGGAGTTAAATGAAAACAGGTCGTTTTCTTTTATAAAATCATTATTTATTAAAACATTGATAACCATCACCGAAAGAAGTCCTTCGACGATAGCCACCGGAACCTGTGTAACGCCAAATATGCCGATAAACTTTACGAAAGCACCCATCACACCACTTGAAGCATCAGGATGTGCCAGCGCCAGTTGAATGGATGTTACAAGATAGGTAAACAGATTGCCAAGAACAGCAGCAAAAAAGAAAGACACTCGCATAGAGGCGCCAGTCTTTTTGAATAAGCGATACACCAAAAATGTTACAATGGGTCCTGCGAATGCCATTGCAAAGGCATTGGCACCCAGTGTTGTTATACCTCCATGTGCCAGCAAAAAAACCTGAAACAAGAGCACAACTGTACCTACTACTGCCATAGATGCTGGACCTACCAGAGCAGTGCCAAAGCCCATCCCTGTAGCGTGAGAACTACTCCCTGTCACCGAAGGTAACTTCAGTGAAGATAACACAAAGGCGAATGCCACCACCATCGCTAAAATCATACGTTTCTCAGGTGTTTCCGCTATTAGCGCTTTTACACGGTTTAGTCCAACAAGTAAGACCGGCAAAAAGGCCAGGCTCCAGATAACAGCCCAGTTAACCGGCAGGTAGCCTTCCATGATATGCATACTAAAAGCAGGTATGCATACAAAGAGAAGTAAAATGAGGTTGATGCTCTTCTTTAGTTTGTTAGTTTGTTTCATATAAGTTATATATTTTCATTTACTGATTATTAATGCGAATCAACTGGATTATGCATGGCCAGACCTGGTTAGCTTACCCTCTAAATCTCCCTTATAAGGGAGACCTAAATAGTATTGATTCTCAATATGTAAATCAACACTATCTTTATCCCCTTTATAAGGGGATTATAGGGGTTAGTAGGTCTATTAGCCTATACCTCAACTTAAAATGTTCCTCCAGCATTTCACATTATTCATCCAAATTATTAATTCATCTATATATTTTCACCACCCTCTACACCAATAACTCTCCATTATTACTAATCAGAATAATATTCAGTTTAAAATCTTTCACCTTAGTGCTGGCAACCGATTCACATCGCTTTCTTAAAAGCTGAAAGAAAGGTTCCTCCTTCTCAAAAGGAAAGATTGTTTCCAATTCTCGCGCCATGGTGATTGTCATAACGATATTCTGAATCTCATCGGGATAACCAGCTTCATTCACCAGACTGGCAATAAATTCTTTATCCATTACTACCTTCCTGCTATGGGTATCAAGGTTACCTGCTGCGAGCTTCACAGCCTTGCCTGTCATTATACCCATGCTCACCTGTTGGATGTTCTTATTATTGGCGACCTCGAGTGCCTCTCCTATGTAATTACCATACTGCACAAAGCTATGCGATGGCAAAGTGTCAAAATGTTCTTTCAAATAGCGTTCGCTGCGACCACCCGAATTGAAGATGACATGCTTGGCCTGATTGTCCTTAACCACATCCAACTGTCTCACAATTGATGCCACATAGGCTTCTGATGAAAATGGCTTAATACGTCCGGTACTGCCAATGATGGATAAACCACCTTCAATACCCAGTCGCGGATTAAAAGTTTTCTCAGCCAAACGTTTACCTTGGGGAATAAATACCTCAACATCAAAACTGGTGTTTACCAACTCATATGTACGAACCAACTCTTCCAGTTCATTCGTAATCATCTGGCGTGGTACCTTGTTAACAGCAGGCTCTCCAAGTGGCAATCCTAATCCTGGCAATTGCACCGTTCCCACACCCTCACCTTTTACAAAGCGAATTTTTCCTGTTTTATTATAATGTATTCGGCATCCGATGACCATACCATCCGTTAAATCCGGATCATCGCCACTGTTCTTAATCACTGTGGCATAGGCGGCGTTTTCTTCCCTCCCATTGGTATGAATTGGCATCGTCACTAACTCACCATCTGGTAAAGCTACTTCTTCTTCTTCATCGCAAAAGCCGCTAATTAGAAGCTTCGCAGCTGCACGTGCACAAATAGTGGCACAGGTACCCGTTGTATAGCCGTGTACCAGCTCCGGATTCGGCAAGCCAAAGTTGGCCTCCATGCATTTACGCAGGTCGGCCCGGCATTTGGCAACACAAGTAAACTCAGGCATTGCAGGCCGCTCCATTATGATCAAGGGAATATGGTATTTCTCAGCTAATTCAATTTTTTGATCCACTAATCCGTTATGGCCGCTATCTTTGGTTAAAAGTGCTTCGATGCCTTGCTCCTCAATTAAGGCCGCAGCATCATCTAAATTATCAAATTGCAACGATGCAATAACTTGTTCTTTACTCGCACCACTTTTCAATGCTTCATCCCATGATAATAGTCGATCAAGGATACGATACCACAGCTGTTTCCCTGGTAAAGTAGTATGCAAAGCACCAACACTTTTAACGCCCATTAATGACAAGATTTTACCATAGCCCCTGGTTTGACAATGCTTCGTCATTTCTTCCAAAGAAGCAACATAGTGCACATACGATGAACTTGACTTATTAGAAAAACTGCGCTCAACTCTTACATGTGGTACATCTAATTGTGTGACACAACGATGAATATTCCAATGCAATTCATGGGCAAAGGGATGAGCTGCATCCACAATCAAATTGATTTGATACTCCTTACAAAAGCGTATCATATCCTCTGAACTCATGGTTTGCTCCATCTTTTCGGAGCCTATATGCACACGAAAAGAAGTTGGTGTCTTGGTCGAATAATAATAAGTAAAACCCATATCATTCAACCAATTGGCTGCAGCCTTTCCTTCTGTAGTTCCACCAAAGAGTAATATGTTGGCCTGCTTAATCATCCTTGCCGCTACGGAATAAGTGGGTGAACTTTCGATCGTAAAGTTTTGAGCGGTTATCACGATTATCAATGGCTTCGCCCACCACAATCATTACAGTCAATGTCAGATTGTTTTCTTTGACAATCTTCGCCAAATCTTTCAGTTGCCCACGCCAGATTTTTTCCTCTTTCCAGGTGAGCTTATAGCAGATAGCCACAGATGTTTCAGGAGGATAACCTTCCAGTAACTGACGTTGCATTTCATCAATCAGGCTGACACTTAAGAATAAGCAAATCGTACTCTGAAATTTGGCCAATTCCGAAAGCTTCTCTTTTGGAGGCATTGGTGTGCGCCCCTCACCTCGCGTTAGAATGATAGTCTGGATACGTTCTGGTATAGTGAATTGCGACTTCAATCGGGCTGCTGCCGCCTGAAACGATGAGATACCCGGGATAATATCGTATGGCATATTGTGCTTATCGAAGAAATTCATC
>DIYS01000198.1 GCA_002429115.1 Saccharicrinis sp. UBA6048
GCGCATGGGGTACTGAGTTCGATAAAATTAAACAGCTCAGATTTTATGTCGAACTTGGGTTAATACCTAACAGGTTTGAAAAACCTGTTAGGTATATAATTTTCAAATTAGTTTGTTGCATATCCACCTGTCAGATAAAGCGTAGCGAGACGCTACGCTTAACAGTTTTGCATCATGTTAATCGTCTTGATACTTGATACTTTTTTTTAAACTGCCTTCTGACTAAAAACCACGAACTATTATTTCTAATAACTGAAACTACTTCCTCCTAAAAACTCACGGATAATTGATGTTGGAGGAATTTCTGTTGGCTGAATATGTTTAAAATAACTAAAGAAATTCAGCAAGCGTTTTGCTTCTGCATATTCCGGCTGATTGGGTTGAACCTCAAGTAAAATTGGTTCTGCCTGCTGTTTTAATACAGATAACTCATAGAGCAACGCTGTATTAAACATCACGTCAGCTTCCTCCTGATAAGGGAATATATGCGATTCTTCTCCGCGACGCACGCTGGCCCATCGTGAAATGGTGTCCAATGCCGAATATTTGCGGTACTTGTAATCACGCACAATTCTTCTTATGAGTCGATTATCAGTGGTGTGAATAAGGTTCTGATCATCAATGTTTACTGATGTTAATGCTGATACATAAATCTTAAATTTCGACTGATCAGGGATAAGGTGAGTCAATTGGGGATTCAGGCCATGGATACCTTCAACAATCAGAATATTCTCATCATCCATTTTTAGCTTCTCACCATCATAAAAGCGTTTGCCGGTTTCGAAATTGAACTTAGGTGTTTCCACTTCTTTACCAGCAAGCAGGTCTAACAATTGTTGATTAAATAATTCAACATCGAGCGCATTCAATGCTTCAAAATCATATTCCCCATTTTCATCAAGAGGTGTTTTCTCCCGGTCGACAAAATAATTATCAAGCGAAAGGTTAAGTGGTTTCATTCCCGCCACCATCAGTTGAATGGCCAGTCGTTTACCAAAGGTTGTTTTGCCACTTGAAGATGGGCCACTGATCAGGATAAGCTTAACCGTTTTCTTTCGTTCATCGATCATATCAGCAATATGCCCGATTTTTTTCTCATGCAAAGCTTCTGATATTTTAATCAGGGTTTCTGCTTTACAATTTGTGCATGAATCATTGATATCTGCCAGGTTACGCACATTCAGTACCCTGTTCCACTCTGCAAATTCCTGGAAGATATCGAACATTTTATTCTGTACAACAATTTCTTCCAGTTCATTTGGTTGTTTGCGTTTAGGAATCTGCAACAACATTCCATTGTAATATTTTATCAGGTCGAACACCTTTAAATAACCGGTTGATGGTACCAGGTATCCGTAGTAAATTCCAATGTGTTTCTCCAGTTGATAATACGAGGTGTATAATTCCCCACGATGACGAATTAATTCGGTTTTATCAAACTGCCCTTGCTCTTCAAGACGTTTAATAACTTCTTCAGATTCATCCTGACGATGTAAGAATGGTGTGTCGGAATCGATGATCTCACGCATCCGGCTTTGAATCTTCATAACATCTTCAATGTTTAAGGATTCTCCCTCGACTGAGCAATAGGTCCCTTTAGAAACAGAGTGCTCGATTCTTAATTTGGCTTTTGGGTATAATTCGTTTGCAGCTTTATAAAGAACTAAAGACAAACTTCGGATATACATGCGCATGCCATCCGGTGAGGTAATATCTATAAACTTAATTGTTTTTGGGTGATAGATTTCATAAGACAACTCACGAAGTTTATTGTTGACATAGGCGCCCAATATTGGTGTTTCTAATTTTACGCCCAGGTCTTTAGCAATTTCGGCAAGAGAAGTGCCAATCTTGTAACAACTGGATTTGCCATTATTTATGCATTTTATATGTACGGTCTTCATTGTGTATGTATTATTGTTTGGTAAATAAAAATAGAACTTTTAATGAAGATATTCTGATTTTATTGCTCAAAATGCTTGATGTAGCTTATGAAATTGTCTGCTTCCGAGATTTATTTTTATCGATTAATGTTGTACTGCTTGAAGAATTTGATATTTCGTTATTTTTGCGGTTTCTTATTTATAGGTAGAGGCATTGAATTAAGCCTTGCGAAAGATACATTGCACAAGTGAATATGAAGATAGGAATTATTGGAGGTGGAGCAGCAGGATTTTTCGCGGCCATTGCTGTTAAGGAGAATTACCCGGACGCCAAGGTTATAATTTTTGAAAAGTCGCGTAAAGTATTGTCGAAGGTGAAAATTTCGGGTGGCGGACGCTGTAATGTTACTAATGGTTGTACTTCAATACCTGAATTGTGCAAAGCTTATCCGAGGGGTGGTCGTAGTCTGAAAAAGGTGTTTCATACATTTAACACGAAAGATACCATGGCATGGTTTAAGCAACGTGGTGTTCCATTAGTAATTCAGGATGATAACTGTGTGTTTCCGGTTTCGCAAGATTCTCAAAGTATCATTGATTGCTTTTTAAAGGAGTGTCGCCGTTTGGGTGTACAAATTAAAACAGAGGCTGGTGTTAAAACCATCAGAAAATGTGCTAAAGGTCTTGAATTACATTATTTGAATGATGATCAAAACCCGGAATACTTTGATAAAGTAATAGTGACAACCGGTGGTTCACCAAAATTAAAAGGCTTAGAATGGTTGGAGGCTTTGGGACATAAGATTCAATCACCTGTTCCGTCATTATTTACCTTTAATATGCCCGATGAAAAGGTAACTCAATTAATGGGGGTGGTAGTCGAAAACGCTATGGTTGCCATTCAGGGTACAAAACTCAAAGCTGAAGGCCCGTTATTAATTACGCATTGGGGAATGAGTGGTCCGGCTATTCTAAAGTTGTCTTCCTTTGGAGCCCGGGTGGTGAATGAAATGGATTACAATTTTAAGTTTCAGGTGAACTGGTGCAATGAGCAGCGAAGTGATATTGTATTAGAATCACTACAAACCATCGCTATGCAATCGCCCAATAAAGTACTGGCAAATGTGAAGCCTTTTGGATTATCAGAGCGCTTATGGCTTTTTCTATTGGGTAAGTGCGAGTTATCAGATCGGAAAAAGTGGGGTGAACTGGGGAAAAAAGGATTGAATAAGCTTACCAATGTGCTAATAAACGATGTTTATACCGTGAAAGGCATTTCAAAGTTCAGAGACGAATTTGTGACGTGTGGCGGGGTAAGTCTTAAAAGCATTAACCTGAATACAATGGAAAGTAAGGTATGTGAAAACCTTTATTTTGCTGGTGAAGTGTTGGATATTGATGCTATCACCGGAGGTTATAATTTGCAGGCAGCCTGGTCTACAGGGTTTGTCGCAGGACAATTAAAATAAGTAACTAAATTTTGAACCCTAAACTCCAAACCCAGAACTCCAAACTCTAACCCTTAGCACAGGTAGATTATATTTAAAAAGGAGCTAACAAACCGCCAGCTCCTTCAATAAGTTGATACTTAAATCTTATTTCGTCAACCAGGAATGTAACATCCAAATGGTTTTTTCCTGTTGGCTGATATAGTCGGTTAATAAGGTGAGTGTTCCTTCATCCTCAGCTTCTTGAGCCAGTGGTAGCATAGCTTTTTCAAATTTAACAAGCGTTGCCATATTTTCAAGTGTTAGTTCCATACAAGTATTGCCATCAGTTACTTTTTTTGCTGTTTGAATGTTAGCAGCCTCAAGATAATCGGCAAAAGCATGCATTGGCGTACCACCTAAGGTTAATATACGTTCAGCAATCTCATCAATTTTCACAACCGCGTCGTTGTATAGTTCTTCAAACTTTAGGTGCAATTCAAAAAACTTTTCACCTTTCACATTCCAATGAAATCCTCTCAGGTTCTGATAAAAAAGTTGATAGTTTGCCAGTAGCGAATTTAGTTCAATAATTAGTTCTTGACTTTCCTGTTTTTTTAGTCCTAGTAGTTCATTAATCGTCTTCATAATATTTCGTTTTTATTGTTTTAAAATTTCTGTTACAAATATATCTGTCACATCAATATCAATCAAATAGATAAATTTTATATATTGCATCGATATTATTTATAACAATTGAAAAACAGATGCTTGGATTAAATTTACAGCAATTGGAATATTTGGTAGCAGTGGATAATTATAAGCAATTTACCATTGCAGCAGAGAAGTGTTTTGTAACGCAGCCCACCCTGAGTATGCAAATCAAAAAGGCCGAAGAGCAGTTGGATATTGTAATTTTTGACCGAAGCAAACAGCCAATATTAACCACACCTGTTGGGAAAAAAATTATCGAACAGGCACGTGTGGTGATCAATGAATATAACCGATTGGAGGAGATTGTAAGAGAAGAGTCAGGCCGTATAGAAGGGGAATTGACTATTGGCATCATCCCATCGTTGGCACCCTATTTATTACATCGCTTTGTTGGGCATTTCAAAAAGCATAATCCGCTTGTTAATATTTCATTCCGTGAGATGATCACCGAGGAACAGGTGAAAGCGTTAAAGCAGGATGTTATTGATGCTGCTATATTGGTAACGCCATTGGATGAACATGAAATCATTGAGGAACCGCTCTTTTATGAAGATGTAATGATTTACGCCAATCCGAGTCATCGATTGCATAAAGCTGAAGTATTAACGGTAGATATGTTGACGTCTTCAGGCTTGTGGCTGTTGGATGAGGGGCATTGTTTTCGTTCACAGGTATTAAACCTGTGTGAATTACAGGAAAATGTTAGTGCCGATTTACCTTTACATTTTGAGAGTGGCTCATTGGATACCATTCGTAAGATGGTAGACGCCGAAGGAGGCTATACCTTATTGCCCGGACTGGCTGCTCAGGAATTAGCTTTTGAATCGCACAAGCTGATTAAAGAATTTGAGGTGCCGGTGCCACTGCGCGAAGTGAGTCTGGTGTATTCCAGGTCCTTCTATAAACGCTTGCTTTTAGATCGCTTATCAGCCTCTATAAAATCATGTGTGCCCGAAGAAATGCTTCATAAGGAGAGAGGCCATATTGTTGAATGGAAGTAATTAACAAATTGAAGAGCTATAATACAGTCATTATTCATGTATTAACGATTGTTTTATCACATTGAATTCACGTTCACTAATTTCCAGATTGATACTTAAGTTTTCTCTGGGTAAATCTGCTAATTTGAAATCTAAAAGTTTCAAAACTTCTTTTATGGTAGAAATAGCCCTTAGTGCTGTTAAATAGCGATTGTTATTAACAGAGCTTTTGTTAATATTCAAATCTTCTTTTAATTGTTTAGTCGCTTTCGACAAGCGTGTTGGTACAGGATCAGCAGAAGCAAGAGCACTTATTGTTAGTGTGTCAGCATCTGATGTGAATTGAATTTCGGCAAACCTGTTTTGTGCGTTAAGAGTGCGTGGGTGAAGATATTCACGCGATCTGTCGGTGTAGTTTGAAGAGTTACTTCTAATAGAATCAGGAATTTCCGCTTTGCCAATCATCAGTTTAATACATTCATACTGTCTGATTTTTTTCAGCATTACATCAGACAATGAAAGTTTATCATTAGAAAGAAACTCATCCGGATGAAAGTAAACCTTTAATGTTGTATCAATTGGAAGGTGTTTAATCTTCTTTGGTATTGTTTTTTGCTCCTTCACATTGGTTAAGCTCACGTAGGCCTGTACTTCATCTTTGCGACTGCCTTCCAATGTGTAGCCAGCAGAAACCAACCTGATCTCCAATTCTCTTTGATGATCAGATTTAGGAAATATCAAATCCTGTGTTGCCGGATTAAAAATAACTCCGGATGAGAACTTAAAAATATCACCCTCATTCACCCATTGCTGTGGATTCGGGCCAAGAAGTTGAATCATTTTATCCAGCTTTTTTCTGGCCTTATCAATTTCTTTGTACTGAGCAGCTATATTTTGTTCCAGCTCATTGATTCGCTTATCTTTTTTACTCATGTTACTGAGTTTTCCATCAATTAATCGTTTTCGATAGTTAATGGCTTCAACATTGTCAGGATCATTTTTTCGCAAAGTGTCAATCTCAGACTCAAGCAGCGTAAGTTCTTTTTCAATCAGTTTTTTGCTTTGATAAGCTTTATTAAGCAATTCATTGCCCTGAATTTTATTCATTGCATCCACAATGTGTTGTTGGCGGTATTCTTCAATTCGATCGTTGTGTGAAATACCATTGCTCATCGCTTTGTCCGGTGTAATACCTTTAGTTAAGAAATCGGCAAAAAGGTGGTAACTGACCGTATCGTCAGTAACAATCAATATTGGCTTCAACGACGAGTCGAGTCCCCAAAGCGAAGTGTGTAAAGCAATTGATTGATGTTTGGGTATGCTCAGTTGTTTATTGACATGTGGTTGCAAGCGAATTTCATTTTTGTAAACCCTGGTTTTATAGGTGAAAAGACCAATGCCTTTACCATACCAGCGTTTAGTACTGTCATTGGGATTTGTTTCCCATTCGTAAAGTAGTCCGGCCGTACCACTGCCTTCTCCGGCTGCTAAAAAGGTGGTTTGTGATAATTCTTGTCCTCCCGTAAGTATCTTAAAAAAGTATTGACTGCGTTCAAAACTATAGTCAGCAACCAGCTCGCTCCACTTATTCAGAACTTGCTTTTGAGTTTCAGCAGTCAGTTTTTCCTCTTCCAGGTGTTTGATCTTTTTGAAGATGGGTAAGGAAGGATGAATGACTGTGTTGTAAATTCGGGCTTTTCTTTTGTCAGTGAGTCGTTCAGGTAAAAGTTTTGATATTGGATTTACAAAAGTCCTGTAAAGCGAATCATTACAATCCTGATGTTGATAAATGCATTGTTTTAATGCTCCATTAAGTTCCCAAAGTGTTAGCTTGATGGCCGCTTCGGCCATTAAGCTTTCCGAAGTTTTTTGAATGGATGTGTAATCAATTTGCAGACTACCTGGATTGTGTTTCTGGTAATATTCAATAGCGTCATAATCAATGTGAATTGTGCCATAATTGTCCTTTGTAAATGGTGTTTGATCGAATGAAAAGTAAGTAGCCCAGTTGTTTTTAAGTACGGGTGTTTTGCATACAATTCGATAAAGCCAACGCTCCTGTTTGTGACTTAGTTTTTGCGAATGACATATGTGACAAAATAAAAGCAGGGCAATGCCTGTTACTATGATTCTGGGCATATAAACAAATAATAAGGCAATCTGTAAGCGATGTACGTGTATTGTATGAAATAGTTAACCTCGGGATATAAAATTCTTGACCTTATGAATCAAATTTGTTTTTCAGAATGGCTCAACTATTCCTTTATCTTTGCAAAATGCAACAGTTACCTAAAATCTATAAAGCAGCGCTTCATAATTTGAATATTGCGTCTTTGAACGCCATGCAGGAATCAACCATTGACACCATTAGAAATGGCCATGATACCATTTTGTTATCACCTACTGGTTCGGGTAAAACACTGGCCTTCTTGTTACCTGTACTTGAGCGTTTGCAGCGAGATGATAATAAAGTGCAGGCATTGGTATTGGCACCGGCACGCGAATTGGCACTTCAAATTGAGCAGGTGTTTAAGCAAATGCGTACTAGTTTTAAAGTGAACTGTTGCTATGGCGGCCATTCAATAAAAACAGAAATAAATAACCTGAAACACCCACCCGCTGTATTGATTGGAACACCAGGGCGTATTGCTGACCATATGCGACGAGGTTCGTTTGAAGCTCGTAACATTCGTACATTGGTATTGGATGAGTTTGATAAGGCTCTGGACTTAGGCTTTCAGGAGGAAATGAAGGAAATTATTCAGCAACTTAGAGGTGTGAAACAGCGCGTATTAACCTCTGCTACTGCTATGGATGAAATACCGGCTTTTACGCAATTGAATAATCCTGAAGAGTTAAGTTTTATCGATCAGTCTGAACAGGAGAGTGGTCTTGTGCTTAAAGGCGTTCGTGCTGAGGGTAAAGATAAGCTGGATGTTTTTGTACGTTTGGTTAGTCAACTGGGAAATGCACCCATGTTGGCATTTGTTAACCACCGCGATGCAGCCGATAGGATAAGTAATCACCTAAAAGAAATTGGTATAGCCCATGATGTGTTTCATGGTGGCATGAAGCAGGAGGAAAGGGAGCGAGCGTTAATAAAGTTTCGTAATGGCAGTCACCACTTATTAATAACTACCGATCTGGCTTCACGTGGTCTGGATATACCGGACATTCAGTACGTGATGCATTACCATTTGCCTTCAAAAGAGGATGCCTATGTACACCGCAACGGACGTACTGCACGTATGATGGCCGATGGTACCGCTTACCTGATTATGGCTGAAGAAGAGGTGTTGCCAGAATATATCTCTGATGAGGTGGTTTTTGATGAGCCGATGCAGGAGTATTCCTTACCTGAGCTGCCTGAGTGGCAAACCATTTACATTGGTAGCGGTAAGAAAAATAAGATTAACAAAGTTGATATTGTAGGACTGTTCCTGAAAAAAGGAAAGCTTCAGAAAGATGAGCTGGGACTGATTGATGTACTGGATCATAGTGCGTTTGTTGCTGTCAGGAGAATTAAGGTAAAGAAGGTATTGCAGTTGCTAAAGAACGAACGCATTAAAGGCAAAAAACTAAAAATGGAAGTGTCGAAGTAAAGGCTTGCTATAAGCTTGGGAATTAATATTTAAAGGTCAGTAGGAGCTTACCCTTTTGATAATAATAAGTAATGCGTAATTCTCTAGATGGATTACAGCAATTACACTTTAAGTTCAACCATGTTGTGGTTGTTATGAATTGATTTTATTTAAAAACCCTGCACTACGTACAGGGCTATTCATGTACCATCCCTTCAGGATGATTTACCTGAAAACCGCAAATGTGGTTAAGCATGAATAACCGCATGTTTATTAAAAATACACCTAATGCCCCCTGAAGGGTAGAGTTCTAATTTGTTGTTACTGAAAAAGCAGATTTTTGGAAGTAAAAAAAGTGTATCTGCTGTTTATAAAGAGAGTATTGCATGTAATAAACTAAGCTCCAAAGGAGCGTTACGTATAAGCGCAGGCTGTAGGCCTGCGGCATTAACGTTATACTATCTTAGCTCTGAAGGAGCGCAGCGTGATATAAAGAAATTTTGTAACTTCTATGCACTTAACAAATACTAAACTATATGTCACAATCTTTGTCACAAGTCTATATTCATATTGTTTTTTCAACCAAAAATATAGAATCTCTTATTCCAGAAGACGTAAGATCTAATTTGCAAGCTTACATAGTAGGCGTACTTTCTGAATTAAAATCATATACAATTGAACTTTATGCTAACCCTGATCATATTCATATTTTATGCACGCTACCGCGAATCATTAGTATTGCGTCCTTATTGTCAAAAGTAAAAACGGCCTCATCTAAATGGATGAAACAAAATGGTATCAATAATTTTTATTGGCAAGATGGTTATGGTGTGTTTTCAGTTAGTTCCTCAAAGCTCAATGCCGTAAAGATTTATATTGCCAATCAGCAGTCTCATCACAAGAAAAATACATTTAAAGAAGAAATCAGGGAGTTTTATAAACAGTATCAGGTAGAATATGACGAAAGTAAGGGTCTCCGGGTGAC
>DIYS01000129.1 GCA_002429115.1 Saccharicrinis sp. UBA6048
GCGAAACAATTGCGCGTGTTGTAGCAGGTGCCATTGCAAAGCTAATGTTGAAGCAATTTGGTATAACGATACAGGCTTTCACCTCTAAAGTAGGCCATATACAACTGGATAAGAACTATACTGATTTAAATCTGGAAAACACAGAAAACAACATTGTTCGTTGCCCTGATGAAGCAACTGCAACTCAAATGATTGATTATATTGATCAGGTACGAAGAGATAAAGATTCGGTTGGTGGAGTTATCAGCTGTGTAATTAAAAATACGCCTGTAGGTCTGGGTGATCCTGTATTCAATAAGCTTCACGCCACACTTGGTCAAGCCATGCTTTCCATTAATGCCGTTAAAGGCTTTGAATATGGATTAGGCTTTGGTTCAACCGAATTAAAAGGTTCGGAGCACAACGATGAATTCTATATGGATGGCGAACGTGTACGAACCAGAACAAACAAATCAGGTGGCATTCAGGGTGGCATCAGTAATGGAGAAGATATCTATTTTAATGTTGCCTTTAAGCCAATTGCTACGGTGTTAAAAGAGCAACACACTGTAAATAGTCAGGGAGAGGAAATCTCCTCAACCACTCAGGGACGTCATGACCCATGTGTACTTCCAAGGGCTGTACCTATTGTAGAAGCAATGGCAGCCATGACCATCATTGATCATATTTTAGTCAATAAAATGTACCGATAGATTACTAAAGCCAATTGCTATTAGCTACCAGCTATTGGCAATTGGCTTTACTATACCTGCTCAAAAGTCACAAACTGAATCAATTTACCAAATACCCAAATTAACAATTCACCAGTTGAAGTCTACTGCTTCAAAGCCGCTTTGCTAAATAAATACTCCGGAATATCGGTATTGAACTTTATACTGATGATTTCCCAATCGGTACCTTTACCCTGCTTCAGTACATCTTTAAAGTTTAATTTCATCGGATACCAACGGCCTTCAATCTTTTTAAAATCACTCAAAATAGTCCGCTTTAACAACTGACCACTTTTGGCATACAACTCTTCTTTAACAGGTAAGTAGTACTCTTTATCCACCCATAATTTACGACTGTAATAAGCCGCATCATCCACTTTTGCGGTTAGCTTCAAAATAATCATTTGGCGTCCTTCAACCTGCTCATCTCCTTCTATTTCAGCACTGTAAACATCAGTCAGCTTACGATCATCCATCATATCCTCATAGGACAAGTCACTACCCATTACGGATTGTCGTAACATATGTCCTGAAATTTGTACGGTACGATCATTGGCCGGATAATAGGTCCATAAACGATCATCCAATTTCAGCATTTTGGTGCCCTTCTCTCTGGCAGGCGACAAGTATTCTGTAAATGATTTTTCATTGCCCACACTATAACTAATGGAAGTAATTGTTCGGCTATTGCGCCGTCCATGTATTGTCATACTTGACTCAATAACACGGTTGTCAGCCGACATATTGTCATCAATTCGTTGCATTATTTCTGCAGGAGATTGTGCCAATATAGCACTGACGATTATAAGGGCGATACTGGTAGATATTATGTATTTCATATTTACAAAACTTTACTTTACTGGATCATTAAACTTTATTGTTCCTATATGTTATTCAATAGTTCGTATTCAGGCCGCATATTATAGCCTGGTCATTAAGCTGCGATCCTTTTTCACTATTAGTTTTTCACTTTTCATTATTCACTCCCATCTTACACTTCCAATTCTTTAAATAACTGTGCAGTTTTGCGTTTATATATGGCATAACCAGCCAAGGCATTTCCCAGAGTCATGGCAAATAATCCTGGTATAAAGCCAATGTAGAATAATTCAGACGTAACATGAGCTCTGTAAACCGTTGGCATCATCATGGTCACATTCTTCATCAAAGCACTGAAATCAATACCATTTTCCTGCAAGTAAAAACAAACTAATATTCCCAAGGCTGTACCTAACACCGAACCAATGGATCCAATTATAATGGCTTCGTAGATAATGGTTTTGAAAATATGCCCTTTTTCCTCACCCAAAGCCAAACGTACACCATATTCGGTATAGCGTCTTAATCCTCCCAATAATCCTGTATTCCATAAAACAATGGACATTGCCAAAACAAAAATCAGCACCATCATGGCACTCATATTATCTGCCATATCCAGGTATTGTTTCAAAGTCTCTTCATCACGCAGACGCACCATTGTTGGTGCAAACTCATCTTCAGCTTCTGAATATCGTGTATTGAAACCATCACGAATGATCAATGCTTTTTCGTCGTCGTAAATGCCTGACTTAAAATACCCCAATAATTCACCCGCTGCATCCACCATGTCAAATGCCTCTTCGGCATCGCGAATATCCATAATAATAGCCCCTCTATCAAGCATGGCCATTCCAAAGTTGAGTGTTCCGGCAACTTTAAAGGTTGGCACCACCATACTTCCATACATGGTTGATCCCAGAATGGATATATCATCACCAACCTTAACACCGAAACGTTCAGCAAATTCATCGCTGATCAGTACTTCCCCCTGCTCCTTAGGCAAATCACCCTTCACAATTGATTTTGGAATATTTAGTCGCTCTGCCTCCTTTGATTCAGGTGAAAGTAAATCAACCGCCCTGCCTGCTGCAGGACCTTGCGCGCGTGTTTCACCATTTTCATCCGGCACATCCAATAAACCACCAAATTGAATGCGTCTGACCCATTCCAATTCCGGATATTCAACTTCTAATCCGGCAATCAGCTCAGAGACCTCCAATAAAGCCAAATCATTGGGGATTTGCGACTCATTCTCGGCATAGGCCTTAGTCATAATCTTGACATGCCCCATCGTGTAATTGGCATTCATATCGATCATATCGCCAAATACGCCTTTCATCCAGCCACTCATGAATACGGTAAGAAACACGCCTAACGATACCACAATTACCGGCAGCAGACTTCTGCTTTTATCTCTTAATATGCCTTTAACCAAAAACTTAATCATTGTATGATGTTTTCATTGATTGAATTATTATTTGCCTTTTAAGGCATCTGTTGGCTTCATTTTTACAATTTTATGTGCTGGTATATAACTGACAATGGTAGACGATAAAACGACCAGCACAATGGAAATCAGAATTAATTGTAAACTATAAAATGGATAAATGACTTCAGCCACTGTGATACCCATATCTGCTTCGCCAATACTTAATCCTGTTTGATTGATCCATATGAATAATGGGATACCATAAATGGCGCCAACTATCGCCGCTAATATGCTATGAAAGCCACCTTCAACGGTAAAAATACCGACTACTTGCTTGCGAGTCAGTCCTAATGCAATATAGGTTCCTATTTCGCGCTTTCGCCTGAATATGGATAATACCTGTGTGTCAAAAATGGCCAGTAATGCAATCATTAATAAGATGGACTGAATCACCATCCCACTTATCTTTTCAGAATTGGTCAGGTCATTCAAATCCTTTAATAAAACATCGGTTGACCTATAGTTCCAGCCATCTAAGTCTTTCAATTCACTATTTGAACTTACCAAAAGAGTGGCGCAGTTTTTCATGCCCATCAGCTTCTGCATTACATGATAATCTATGTAAATCTGACCATTATCCACATCTGCCACATCGCATTTAAATATCGTATCAATCCTTAGCTCAATGGCATCGTATGTACCATTGATATCGCGCCATCGCAATAATACTTTATCATTCGTTTTTAGTTTGGTTGATTTTGCCATGCGTTTGCCAATAATTGCAGGACAGATACCTTCCTGCATATTCAGTCCTTTTGTTGGCAGTTTTAATAGCTGCTGATCAGCTGGAATACCTCGCAGAACTATTGATTGCATTCGCCCCTGCGGATAAATGGTCGCTTGTTGAATAAGCACTGGCAGTACCTCATTTTGGTCGATGAGTTGCTGTACATTGGCATCTATCTCCTGATTTGCTTCCCGATAGCTGTAGATGTCAAATTTATTGTAATCGGGATGCCAGAACTGCCCTTCACCAATCTCCCACTCTTGTGTATCGATTTTTCCCTGTCTGTTCCAGCCATCTATCATGGCATTATAAAATACGATCAGCACAAAAGCAAGGGACAAGACGCTAACGTTTAGCAATGTCCTTAAACCGGCTCCTAGAATGTTTTTATATGCTAATTTTAACGCTAACATACTTTCTATTGCAATTTACCTTTTAGAGCTTCAGTGGGATTCATACCGCTTATTTTTCGTGCCGGAATATAACTGACAATCGTTGCTGAAATCACGATCAGTAAAATGCTCGTAAAAATTAATCCAATGCTATAATAGGGATAAATTTTTTCTGCGATTGTAATACCAACATCTACGTTTCCGAAACTAATTCCAACGGTATCGAGCCAAAGGAAGAATGGAATACCATAAACCGCACCAACCAGTGCAGCCAGAAAACTATGTGCGCCACCTTCAACCGTAAAAATACCAACCACCTGCTGACGTGTCAGACCGAGCGCTATGTAGGTGCCAATTTCTTTTTGCCGCCGAAAAACTGATAATACCTGGGTATCGAAAATAGCCAACAAGGCAATAAGTAAAAGGACCGCCTGAAGAACAATTCCTCCTGCTTTCTTTGATTCAATAATATCATCCAGTTCCTTTAAGAGAACGTTGATGTTTTTAAAATCCCAGTTGCTTAATTCAATTTCTTCTTCGGTTCCTTTAACCAATAATGTCGCATGATTATTCAAGCCAACCATCTTTTGCATCTGATCAAAGTCAATGTAAATCTGACCATTATCCACGGAAGGCACATCGCAACTGAAAATAGCAGCTATACGCAGTTCGATGGCATCAAATGTCCCATTTTTATCGCGCCAACGGATTAAGAGCCTGTCGTTAACCTTAAGTCCGGCTGCCTTTGCCATTCTATGTCCAATTAAAGCAGCCACGGCATTTTCATTATATTGTAATACACTGGTTGGCAATTCTAAAACTGCTTGTTGGTGCGGAATACCCTTTAAAAGAACACCTTGCATTCGTCCCTGCGGATAAATCGTTGCCTGACGCAGAAGGATGGGAACTAATTTCCCGGCACTAACATACTCAGCTGCTGTGCCTGTTATTTCCTGATGAGCATCAATAATTGTAAAAACATCCAGCCGATCGTATTCAGGATGCCAGAATTGTCCATGGGCGACTTCCCATGCTTTTGTATCCTCTCGTCCTTGCCTGTTCCAGCCATCAATCATGCCATTGTAAAAGATGATCAGCACAAAAGCAAAAGACAATACACCTACATTAAGCCAGGTGCGAAGTCCAGCTCCAATCAGATTTTTATAAGCAAGATTAAAGGCGAGTTTCATCAGCGATTGGCTATTAATTCTACAGTTTCATCATTAACAACACGACCATCGGCCAATGAGATTTTTCGTTTCAGATACTGCATTACTTTTTCATCATGGGTTGAAAAAATAAATGTTACACCCAGCTCTTCATTCAATCGTTGCATGGTTTGCAGTATATGATGTGAGTTTTTTGAATCCAGGTTGGCAGTAGGTTCATCGGCCAAAACAATATCTGGTTGTTTAACCATCGACCGGGCAATGGCCACACGTTGGCATTCACCTCCGGATAACATGGATGGTTTTGACTTTTCTTTGTCGGTTAACCCCACCCACTCCAGTGCCTGCATAACTGCTTTTCTACGTTCACCTTCAGTCATATTTTGTAGCAGAAGCGCAAACTCTACATTTTCATAAACTGTGTATACGGGCAAGAGATTGTAAGTCTGAAATATAAAGCCGATGTGGTAATTACGCAATTGGGCTGCCTGCTTCTGACTTAATCCAGCGATAGACTTACCCAAAACATTGGCACTTCCTTCACTTGGCACATCTAAGGAGCCAATGATGTTTAATAATGTTGTTTTGCCTGATCCACTGGGGCCAACTAATCCAGCAAATTCACCTTTACTAAAACTCAGATTTATATCTGATAAAGCAGTAAATTTGCCATTTCCTACCGGAAAGTGTTTTGTCAATCTTTTAAGATCAATAACCACATTATTCATAGTTGTAATATTTAAGTTAATCAAGCTATTAAAAATTATACACAAACAAGAATTGTAAGCCTTTTCCTGCAAATAAATTCTCTGCTTGCGACTGCATCGGCATGTTATAGTCGTCTGGATTCCAATAACCCATAATATTTAAATCGATGTTGTTGAACTGCTTGCTCCAGTTAATAAAGTTATACAACTGTTTTTGCTCCCAACTATAAAAGACAATTGTATTCAGGTTATCAAACATGCCAATTGGATAATTAAACGCTACAGCCGTCATATTATTGACATTGTCGAAAGCAAATGCCTGTTTATCATACGATGCCAATAAGTGCTCTGCCAATACATTAAGACCATTTCCAAGGCCAAAGGTGTAATCAAGCCCCCAGTTAAAAAGCATTTGATTTGTGAGCAAGCCTATATCCTGCTCTTTATGCACCCATACTGCTTCGGACCAAAAGCCAAGAAGCTTGTCAAATCTTGCATCCAAGCCATATCTGCTTTCTCCAACTTTATCTTCTGTAACTACAAACTGAGAGATTTCAAGAGTGCGATGATGATACGATAAGGCTATGTCGCCAGTCCATACCGGCAGTTGAAATCGACCTCCGAATTCAGGAATTGTTTTATCCGATTTTATTTGCTCCCAGCCTTTCAGGTTCGAATTGCAATAGAGCGACCATAACCAGATATTTGCATTATTCATAAAATAGTAGCGACCCAAAGCCCCCCAGACACCGTCGGTCAGCTGCAAAGGGTCGCGTGGATCAACCTGATCAAACCACATTAAAGGGCGTAATAAGGTTGCTGAACCGAAATTTATTTTCTGCAGTCCTACACGAAGCTCAAATTGATCACTTGAGTATCGCCCCCACAAACGGTATGCTGATAGTTTGTCATTCCACTGGCTTGAATCTGGCATATGTAAGCCCAGATCACCAACAATATTTGCCGATGCTTCAAAATCGATCAAATCCTTGTTCAGATTTATTTCCAAATTAGCCTGAGGGATCAACCGGCCTCCCAAATACAATGGATAGTCATTTGCCTTATTATAATGTGTCCAGGCAGAGAATTGCCCTTTAAACTCAGGTACAATCTGCTTCTTAGCGTTTTGCTGAGCCTCGGAACACAATGAAACCATTATAATACAAACAAATAGAAAGAATCTCATAGTGGTTTACCGTTTGGGTATCAAACCATACAATAAAAAGTTAATGTTCTCCAAAGCAAATTCCTTTAAAGAGCCATATTGACTTAACAGCGCTTCATCTTTGAGGGTATCGAAAATACGACTGACCTGGTACATAATAAAGTCGACTTTAATGTCTGATCGTATAATTTTCTCATCTTGTGCATTCGTAAGAAGGCCAAACAACATCGTCGTACCTTCCTTTTTATAATGATCAATCAGTTGTACCAACTGTTCTTCCCTATTTTGGAAGATATCGTTTATAAATACAATGCTCAACTTATCTGAAGTTTTCAGCTCAAGCAGGATACTCTTGCGTATTTTATCTTCAATGGTCAGGTCAGATAGAATGATCTGTGAAAATTCATTCATTACGTCTTCCCATATCATGTTTAATAGTAACTTGGCAACCTCCGTTTTATTCGGGAAGTATTTATAGAAGGTCATCTTACTTACTGAAGATTGCTTGCATATTTCTTCTATACTGATACGCTTAAATCCATGCTGCCAGAATAGTTCTTTGGCTGTTTCGAGAATATTTGAATACTTAATACTTTTATGTGCAATCATTGGAATAACATTACGATACAAACAAATATATACGTTTTTATTATACTTATAAAATATTCGTATACTTATTTATACAATTTATCCATGCTGAATCGTATCAATCATGTTTACCTAATAAGGAATCAGCTTCTTGTACTTCTTATTCCTTAAGTAGGCTGAAATAATACCTCTGACATCCGCATTATCAGGGTATTGTGTAATGTAATTTTTGAATTGTGAAGGTGCTTCAATACTGTCGCTTTGATCGAAATAACCCCAGCCCAGATAAATCCCATTCTCAATAATGACAATAGCCAATTCATCATCTCTTCTCCCCTTATCGACTATCACAAGGTTGTTATGTCCATAGGTTTGCTTTTCTATTAAAGCAAGTACGCGTTTATTGTACAACAGGTTGTCTTCTTCACCAACACAAGCACCTTTACACGTTTGGAGCTGATATTGAAAGCAACCATATTTACCTTCGTACAAGCCACATAATTGCTGACACAACTCAAACTCTTCGATCCACTGAAATAAACGATCACGTCCCTCTTGCATGCTTTCAAAAATGGCAATTGGAACATCTACGCCACTGTTGGGTTTTAGTGCCAGGCGCATGTATCCTTTTCGGTCGTTATAGCTAAATAGTCCTATTTTCGAACGTGACTTGCGCTGAGCTCTGTTATATCGTGGCTTATCAAGCTTAATTTCATGCGATTCTTTCAATAAAGCGATTAACTCGCTCCCCGTAAGATCAAAGCTGATATCTGCCGTATTCTGTTTCATCTCAATTCCTTTTTTACTCTTCGGATTGCCAAGATGTGTCACAACACGGTTTCTGATATTTTTACTTTTACCAATATATACCACCTCACCATTTTCATTGTGCAAATAGTATACGCCTGTTAATTGTGGTAACGATTTGATGTATTCAATCTGCAAGTCCGGATGCAAGCCATCCACCGAAAATTCTTTATAGGGATCTTCCGGATTAATGATACCATTGTTTTTGCTTAATAGAATTTCGAATAGTTGAACAGTCGCCAAAGCATCACCTGCAGCCCGGTGACGAGCACTATTCTCAATACCTAACTCCGGGCAAATATTCCCCAAACTATAGGATGAATGCCCTGGCAATAATTTGCGTGATAATTTTACGGTACAGATGGTTGGCATATCGAACTGATAGCCCAGGTTTTTAAATTCTTCTTTAATGAAGTTATAATCGAATCCTGCATTATGTGCAACGAAAACGGCATCTTTACATATATCAACAACCTCCTTGGCTATTTTATAAAAAGGAGGGGCTGATTCAACCATTTCATTTGTAATGCCAGTTAAGGAGGTGATAAACGGAGAAATATAACACTCCGGATTCACCAGGCTTACGTATTCATCTACAATCTTACTTCCATCATGGCGATATATGGCTATTTCGGTAATTTTACCGTTTTTCATGTTACCACCAGTCGTCTCAATATCTACAATTACGTACATTAATTCAAAAAAGGATTTAAAGCAATGGTAAAAGTACATATTTTAATCACATAACTATCAGTGACATTTGCATAAATTTATTTAAAAGCCTTGTGTTTACTTGGATTGCGGTGATTTAAAAGCTATATTTGTAATACGTTCATTGAAAGAAAAAAGTACCGCATCAGCCGTATTTAGATTGTTAAACTCAACACTAAAAAAACACCGAGTGACGCTATGTTTTTAAAGAGCGGGCCTCGCCTTCGGGTTACTATTCGTAGTACAAGAGGATTATCGATAATTACATGCACTCAAATCCTGTTTTCAGGAGTTTAAGTAATCCCGGTTGGTGCGTTTTTTATGCCTTTTATTCTGGGTTTTAGCGATTAAAGGGATCAGTTTAAATTGTGGATTAACGTTTAATAAATGACATTTAACTGATATTAAACACTTTGATTATTATTAGAGACCAGTATTAATCCTTTACTTCCTTTCTTTTGCATCGCCCAAAAGAAACAAAACGCTAGTCCCATTTAAGCTTCTTCCCGCTCTATTGATTAATAAATTTCACAAGCAAAGTAGGACAAGCCCCTTTGCTGTTCAATTGGATGAATCAATATTCACTCAATCGCCGGCGCGCAAATGGAACGGGCTCACGCGCTTTCAAAACTTTGTTTTGAATAATGAAAAATGAATTTTAATGGTCGTTGTGGATTCTGGCATCAGCAATGATATTGGAGTACCCACTGCATGTAATGGAGGGTAAAAAGATTTGAAACCGAAGCTGTAATTCTTTTAAATCTTTTCCGGAATGAATGCTTAGTGGGTCAATGAATGCTGCCGCCAGCGGGTTTTTTCCTTAGTTTTTCACCTGCAGGAAAAAGTAAGTCGCCGAAGGCAGAGAGCTATCAAGTATACTTTCGTTTTTTACTTAGAACTTGCTTTTCCTCTTGTTCCGTAAGGGTCTCCGGGTGACG
>DIYS01000186.1 GCA_002429115.1 Saccharicrinis sp. UBA6048
TCAATTTCACCGTTTTTTCCAATAATACAAATCCAAATGAATTAGTATTTCATAAATCATACCATACTATTATTAATTGGGAGTACTCAACTGACAACGGTAATAACTGGACTAAAATAAACACCACCTCTGAAACCTATCAACCGGGTAAATTGACCAAGACTACAAAATATAGACTTGCTCTCAAAAGAAAAATTGCCTATGAATGGAACTATTATCATTCTCCCACTGTTACAATAACTGTACACAGTAATTTAATTGCCGGATCAGTTAGTGGAAACCAAACGATCTGTTACAATACAAGTCCTTCGTTGTTAACGAGTAATATAAATGCTTCTGGAGGAGTTGGAACAATCAGTTATCAGTGGAAGCAATCAATTAATGGAGGTAGTTCTTGGATCGATGCCGCTGGTGGGGCTAAGGCGACCTATCAACCTCAAGAACTAACCGCTACCACAAAATATAAACGCTTGGCAAGCAATAATTGTGGGACTGTTGAAAGTAATGTGATTACTATCACCGTAAGACAAAATACCACACCCGGTAGCATTACCGGGAATCAGACAATAGGGTTTAATCAAGAACCTGATGAAATAAAATCCAACCAGCCAGGATCGGGATACGATATTGACTACAGATGGGAAAAATCAAATAATAAGACCAACTGGACAACATTAAGCAATACAAATACAGAAACGTATAGCCCCGGGAAATTAGTTCAAACAACCTACTTCAGAAGGGTCACTTATAATGACTGTAAATCAGTTGCTAGTAATTCTGTTGAAATTACTGTCAACCTTGATTTGATACCAGGCTCTATTTCTGACAATCAAACAATTTGCCACAACTCTACTCCAGATAAAATAACGGGTTCATCCGCCGATGGTGGTACAGGAGCTTTCTCCTATCAGTGGTATCAATCTTTTAACAAAGGAGCGACATGGTCAGAAATAGAAGATGCGACAGGAGAAGACTATCAACCGGATGCACTCACCCAAACAACACAATTCAAAAGAACTGATTCTGACAACCTAAGTTCAAAAGAAACAAATCTTGTTACTATAACAGTAAACCCACTATTAGAGCCTGGCAATGTCTCAGCCAAACAAACGATTTGCTACAATACGAAACCTGCCAAACTTACAGGCAGTGCTGCCAGTGGGGGTGACGGTGCTTATGATTACCAATGGAAATATTCAACGAATGGCACAAGCTGGTCAAATGTATCTGGAGCAATACAGAAAGATTATGAATCTGATGAGTTAACTAAAACGACACATTACAAACGGATAGTCACAGATGGCTGCAACTCAGTTGAATCTAATACCATTACAATAACTGTACTTGATGAACTCAGCGAAAATACTGTTGGAAATGATCAAACAATTTGTTACAACTCGAAGCCCAAAACATTAACTGGCAGTGACATAACTGGAGGCGATGATAACACAAGCTATCAATGGCAATCTTCAACAGATGGCAGCAATTGGTCTGATATCTCAGGAGCAATACAAAAAGATTATGAACCTGATGAGTTGACAAAAACGACACATTACAAACGGATTAGCCTGAATTCTTGCGGAGACAGTGAATCAAATATTGTTGCAATAACTGTACGTGCCAATTTCTCAGCTGGCACCATAGGCAATGACCAAACGATACTATACGGCAACCAACCAAGTGCAATCAGTTCTTCATCAACTCCATCAGGGGGTAGTGGCAACTATACCTATCAGTGGCAACAATCAATCGATGGAGATAACTGGATTGATGTAATAGGGGCTAAATCATCCAGCTATCAGCCTGGTGATTTAACACAGACCACCTACTATTACCGAAATACAAAGGATGAAGAATGTGGTAACTTAAATACAAATATTGTCACTGTTGATGTATCTACAGAAAAGGAACTCATTGGCTCTATTTCTGACAACCAGGCGATCTGTTACAATACCGCTCCTGCCGCGCTTAGCAGTAACGAAGGCAACCCTTCTCAGCTTGTATATGAGCAATGGCAACAATCAAACGATGGTACATCCTTTGATGATATCCCCGGGGAAACTTCCTCTGGATATCAGCCTCCCACGTTAACTGCAACGACTTATTACCGCAAAAAAGTTACAACATCGTCCAATGGTGAGTTATTCACCAATATTGTCACCATTACCGTGAAAGACAAGTTTACAGCGGGTTCTATCGGTTCTGATCAATCGGTTTGCTCAGATAATGCACCAAAGCCATTACAAACTATTGAAGACCCTAATGATGCTGTCACAAACATCTGGAAAACGTCGTCCAACGGTGTCACATGGTCAACAGTCACTGGCGAAGCTAACGACTACCTGGAACTACCACTATTAACTCACGATATTTATTACAAAAAGATTGTCACTTCTGTATGCGGTACAAAAGAAACCAATGCTGTACTTATATCGGTTAACCCTCCGGTGACCTCGGGAACAATAGATGGGGAACAGTTAATCGTTTATAATGCTATACCGGATCAAATCACTGGTTCTGTAGCCAGTGGTGGTAATGGTGTGTATACTTATGAATGGCAGAAGTCTTTTGATAATAGCAACTGGTCTACCATTGCTAACGCATCAGATGTGAATTATCAACCGAAAGCATTAACCCAGAAAACTTATTTCAAGCGTTTAGCCATTAGTGGTGATTGTAACCCGGCTACCAGCAATACCATTACCATTAATGTAAATGCTCAGCTTGTTCCTAGCCAGATCAATGGAAACCAAACCATCTGTTACAATACTAAACCTAATGCTCTTCAGGGCACTGTTGCCAGCGGTGGCATTGGAATTTTTAACTATTACTGGGAGTTTTCTACTGATGGTATAAATTGGCAGGAGCTTTATGGAAATAATAACCTGACTTATCAACCGGATAAAATTACCGAGACCACTTACTACATGTTAAGGGTAGAGAGTGGAAGTAGTATTGCTTACTCAAATATTATTGCCATTAACACCCTGAGTAAGGTCGTTACACCAATGGTTAATAACCTGGAGGATTATTATTGCATCGGTGACCAGGCAACCTTGCGATTGATCACAAGCGATGACTACCACTGGTTTGATGCTGTCATGAACCAAATTGGCAGCAATAAGGAACTTAAGCTTACGGTTACTGAACCAACTTCAATATTCTACCAGGTTGTGGATAATATCGGATGTCCGGGTGATATAAAAGAAGCCTTAATACCTGTTGATTTTGTTGAAACAGATATCGCAACAAATGCCATCAATAAGCATTCCGTTGAAAATGGTGAACGCCTGACCATTGATGCCAATGCAGTAAGTAATTTCGCTGCGGATCAGTTGGGTTATACTTGGACATTCGACAACCAAACATATGGTTGGTACGAAACCATGTTTGAGCAGTCCCCGTCGCAGTATTTCCATTGGAAAGGGCACTATGATATTACCTTATTGACGGAAACGCCTAACGGTTGTAAGTACACATCAATTCTTGATGAAGCCTTCTACGTAAATGAAGAGACTGAGGACACACGGATTAAATCATTATACACAGGTGTAAAAACGTCTGAATTAGATGCAAACTTTGGAATGGACACCAATTTACTGGTTAAACTTTACCCTTCTGTTTTCAATCAAAAATTAACCGTGGAATTAGCCAATACAAATTCGGATTGCAAGGTGTATATAACGGACATAACAGGCCGGGCAATCATGGATCAAGTCGTTTCTGAAGGTATTACTTCCCTCCATGTTTCATATCTAAAACGCGGCATGTACCTGGTTAAAATTACCAATAAGCAAAATGAGGTGATTTATACGGGAAAAGTCATTAAAAAGTAAAACCTACTCCCCATAGCATAATGCTATGGGGAAATTGATCAAGAAATTATGAATAAATATACCATATTAATAGCCTTGGCAATTGCTTTCGTTGCTTGCGATACATCAGAGGATTATTTCAAGGATAGTAACCTAAGCCCGGAAATACTTGTTAAAGGGCAATTGCAAAAAACTTTCAGCAAAGAACTCCAGGATTCTGTCAAACTGGAGAATACATTTTATACACTACATTACCAGCTAAAGGATGAAGAAGCCATTCAGGTAGCTGTTCAGGTTGATTCAATTTTCAGATACGAGATAAATGATGAGACGATCATCTTTGGCGCTGAGAAAGCCGGAACCAGTAATATCTATATCTCTGCCATTGATTCATGGGATCGAAAAGCTGAAGTAACAATAAAACTTACTTGTTTTAAAAACCTTCCCCCTGTTTCTTCACTGGAAGTAGTAGCCCTGGCCAATGAACGTGAATACAAACTGGATGCCGCAAAAAGCCTTGACCAGGACGCTAAATATGGCGGTAAAATAACCTTATACCGCTTTTATATTAATGGTAAAGAAATTGATAAAACCTACCATTCCGAACTGAATTACACCTTCCCGAAAACAGGGGAGTATAAGGTAGGTGTACAGGTTCAGGACAACAACGGTGATTGGTCTAAAATCGCTATAAGAACGATTAATATCTAACCCCTAACTCCAGAACAATGAAATATTTATTAACCCTCTTGTTAATAGCCATATGCCCGCTTATTAACGCTCAGAAATATATTAAAAAGAATGCAGAACCACACGGTTATGATTCCCGAACGGTTGAGATGGTATACCTGATAACTGAATTGGGAATGGGGGCAGAGGCCAGCTTATCCACCACTGCCAAGAATGGCCTGATTACTCAATATGGCCTTGCCGTTGATATGGGCGAATTTTCTGATACCAAAACAGACTATACTACTATCCTTTTGTCGTATGGCAAACTGAAAACCTTATATCGTTCACGTCAACGGGAATTATTTTTTAATGCGGGTGGCAATGGGCTCCTGTCTTATGAAATGCTTAAAAATAATATCCTGGACGAAAGCACGAATAAATTCAGCCCCGGCATAGCGGCTAAAGTTGAGTTGGAATATTACATACGAAACCTGGCTGTAACAATAAATGCACAGCAAATATACAGGCCAATATCTGAAATAGGAGATTGGCAGTGGCGAGCAGCAATCGGCCTAAAATATATCTTAAACTAATTGCGTTCAGGCATTCTCTTCAAGGAAGGCTTGATATGATCGGGAAGAAAGACACCCTACGGGGTGTCTTTATCATTTGGGAGCATCAGTTCATCTTCATCGGCAAAACTAAAGTACCCGTTGGAAGTAATAATTAAATGGTCAAGTACTGGTATCTCTAATATATGTCCAGCTTCTTCTATTTTCTTTGTCAGTTTCGAATCTAAATCTGAGGGTTGAGTGTTCCCGCTCGGATGGTTATGGGCTTTATGGAAAGCTTTCCATAAAATGCATTATGCGGAGCAAATAGATATGCAAAGTGATTTCAATATCTATAAGGATATCAACCAGATACCATCGGATCACTTTGCATAAAACATTAGAACCTCTTCAACCAACTGATCAAATTTTCGTCCTTGATCCAAATTGGCTTTTCATCCGGATTGACATTTACATAGGCTTTTTCCAAAGCTTCCCGTTTTTGTTTGGAATCTGCCCTTGCATAAATCTCCGTGGTCTGAATGGAAACATGTCCCAATATATCACGGATATAAACCAGGTTTACCCCTGCCTGGAGCAAATGCATGGCTTTTGAGTGTCTCAGGGAGTGGCAGCTAACCCTATCGGGAATGATCGTACCATTTTCTGCCCTGGCCTTTTCCGCATATTTTTGTACGATAAAGTTAATTCCGGCCCTGGTCAGTTTTTCCTTTCTGCTGTTAAAGAAAAGCGGATACCTATTTGCAAAGGATTCGTTTAACCTGTTTTCTTTTAAATAGCTTTTAAGTATATCAGTTTGAGCATCCAACATTGGCACCAGACGTACCTTGTTTCCCTTACCAATAATCCTTATCGTAGCTGGCTTATTGAGCTGTAGCATTGAAGGGCTCAAATCAATTATTTCCTGCACCCTTGCCCCGGAATCATACATTAGGGAGAGAAGGGCAAGGTCACGCCTCCCTTTAAAACTGGATGTGTCGGGCTGCTGCAGGAGCAGTTTCATCCCATCAATTGTCAGGTAGTTGATATTCTCTTTTTTGATTTTCTTAAATCTAATTGACAGGATCTTTTGGCACTCATGCAGGTAATCCAAACGCTCAAGCTGTAAGTAGCGGTAAAAAGAATGGATTGCCGCTAAACGGTTATTGCGTGTTGAGTTACTGCATTTTCTTTCTTTTTGTATCCAATCAAGAAACTCTGTTATCGTCGTTTTCGTGATTTTCTCAAGGGTAAGTTTTTCAACTTTTATGCGTTTGGTATCCTGGATAAAATTTAGGAGCAAAACAAATGTGTCACGGTAAGCAGCAATTGTATTAGGGCTTGCCCCTTTCTCATTGATCAAATGCCTTGTGATAAAATCGGATATATACTTAGAAAAATCAGTTGTTTTCATAGTTTTGAGGTTTAGGGAATACATCTAAACATACCATATCTACATCATTAATTACCCCCGGGAACATATTGGCGGTCAACCGGACATAATGATTTGTGGCTTCCAGGGATTGGTGCCCCAGGTAATTGGAAAGTATCGGCAGTGAGGCATATAGGTCAATACCGGATTCGGCCATATTTGCAAGTGCGGTAACAGCAAATGTATGCCGCAAATCATGGATGCGGGGGCTTTGGTTTCGTCCAATGCAGGTTATTTCAGCCTTTTCCAGGCACCTTTTAAACCACGACCTCACCCCCTGGCCACATTTATCCCCATTAAGTTTGATAAAGAAGTACCCGGACTTTACTTCTCCCAGGGGAAGCCAGTTGCGGTAACTTAAATAATTTTCAAAAACAGATACCAAAGAAGTGGAAACAGGGATTATCCGTTCTTTCCCATTCTTACAATCCTTTACACGGATATAGCCTTCATCTAGGTTAACATCTTCGTCTTTCAATGCCAAAGCTTCGCTTATACGTATGCCTGTTGCATATAGGGTCCGGAGCAAAGCCGGCATACAAAATATATTTGAAGAAAGGTTTATTGTTTCCAGGGTTAAACCATCACATGCCTTAAAGATTGCATTCATCTCAGTTTGAGAAAAGATATACGGGATGAAGGTGTTTTTAGGATAATGCGGCAGTTTCGGGATATATGAACGGATCCCCAGATCACACAGGTATGAAGAAAATTGGGCAAGGATACTTATCCTTCCATATCGGGAAACACCAGACTCATGCAATCTCTTTTTGCCCCATATCATTGCAAGCTCCCTGGTGATGCCAGACGATGTTTCCCCTCTTTGCTCTGCAAGCTGGTCAACCTGCCCCAGGATGAGGGCACCTGTTGTATACTTAAACCCAAGTGCTCTTTTTGTTCCAATAAATTGATTTATATGTGAACCGTATACACTGTTATAACCCTTATCCATAATAAAAAGCCCCTCCTTTTTGTAGGTAAAAATTATCCGGTACTGGTGGGACATCAAGCATACATTGCTTCATTGACTTGAGATCGATTCGCAGATAGTACCTGGTGGATTCTGTATTCTCATGTCCAAGCACCTCTGATATTACTGGCAGAACCGTATTTTTCTCCAATAACCTAAACCCCAGGCTGTGCCTGAGGGAATGTGGTCCAAACCTTCTGCCGTTGATGTCGATCCCCGCTTTTCTAAATGCCCTTTGGACAATATGTGTAACTACATTGCTTGTTGTAAAACGTCCGCAGGGAGGTCTTCCCGTTAATAGTAAATATGGTTCCTCTGATTTTATGCGGCCATATCTCAAATAGTCAATAATCGCATTACCGATATCCGGCAATATAGGAAGTACCACTTCTTTCCCGGTTTTTATTTGTTCAATCCGGATGGTACTGCTGTCCCAGTGCAGGTTTTCAAACTTCAAATTACAAATATCAGAGGCTCTAAGGCCCAACCTTGCAGCAAGTAGGATAATTACATAGTTGCGTTTTCCCATTGGGGTGCTACGGTCAACTGACTTGATAAGCTTTTCTATCTCTTCTTTTGAGTAAGTTGAAGGTATTTTGGGTTGGCTAATAAATTTGTAACGGGGGATTTTATTGGAGTAGTCAATTGCCAAATAACCCTGATCATATGCATATTTAAAGAATCCCCGTAGTGTTGTAATTACAGACTTTATTACTGTCCTGTCATTTCCTTTTCTGTGTGACAGTTCGTTTATAAATTGTAGAATGATGACCTGGTTTATATCTTCAACCAATTTGATGCCTTTTTGGTCACAATAGCTTAAGAAGCGTGAGAGGTTGCGCTGGTAGCTGTGAAAACTAATTTTTGAGAACCTTTTTCCTGTTTTAAAGTCAAGAAAACCGGTTATTACTTTTCCTATTGGCCCGTTAAAGGTAACAGGCTCTTTTCTGGGAAGTGGAAGTATGTTGATATGTCCCGTTTCATAGAAATCGGATAACATTTTAATGCTTTTAAAGAAAAGTTTGTCATTTGTTGAAAGCTCCGTGTAACTAACGCCCCTGAACTTTTGGAGAAGGATTTGTTTTCCTACTTCAGGACCAAAACGTTTAATCCCCTGTGAGTCCATAATGTTCCTTACCTGTTTCCAACATCTCTTGAAATTGACAACTGTTCTTACAGAATAATGAAGTTGGGATCCCAGGTAGTCAGAGGCATTGGAAATCAACTCATTAAAATCTTTGATTTGTTTGTCCATTACCAATTAATTTAAAATGTGAATAATTTCATTTATTGGAATTTAAGTTCCGTAAATTAATTGGGTGCCAGAGGTTTTAATTGATTGGAAAGACTCTTACAAACTATTTTGTCTCAAATCCGGAAAAATAAAATGTAAAGTAAAACTCATTTAATTATCACATATATTGCGCTTTAGACAATTTACTTCGCATAAACAATTACATCCCATATTGGATTAAGATGATGGAAGAAGCATTGTGTAATAGTGCAGCCTGAAAAATCAAACGCACATCAACAACCGTTCCCGATATGCCGCCTTTCGACACCTCAAAGTACCCTGAGATATAATTTGCCCGGTTCAGGAATAAGATCTTGAATTCCTCATAATACGAAATCGTATCATCATCAAAAATTGCCATGGCTCTCTTATAGACACCCTCTGAGCAAGATACTTTATAGCTTGGTAGTAGTGCGCTTGGCTTGTACTTGAGTTCTACTTTTGCGAATTGGTCAAATTGGTTCATTGCTATAATTTTAAAATATTAGACAAACAATTAATTCGTATGCTATGCCGTAAATGGAAGTGATTTAAAAGCAAGGGTTTTAATGAAAATACGACCTATAGAGGTGGAGATTTTCATTAAAATTCAGCTTGCCCTTGCTGGTAATCACGATTTCCGAACTTTGCTTGCGATTAATTGCTGCCCCTGTACGAACGACTGGAACTATCTAAATACGAGCGTGCGTTGGACATTTCCTTTTATAAGTGCAAAATTTGCACTTATAACACACAGGTATCTTTGATGCCATCATATTTAATGGATAATTAAAATAAAAGACTTGACAGTCTTCTTTCATCTCTTTAAATTGCATCCTATTGTTTATTAGTTTGTAGAAAGACAGAATATCTCTTTACATTAAACAACTACCTACTAATCGGAAAGAGGAACATCCTGTTCCTGGTAAAAATACACGCTATTACTAGCGTGTGAAATATTTTGTATTAATCCAAATTTTAAAGTTATGAGAATTTTTTTTCTTAAAGCCTTAGTAGGTGTTGCCATGCTTAGTTTTTCATTAACTAATTATGCTCAAGTAGAAGTTAGAGTAGAGAGGAGTAACCCCTCTGCCTTACAGCCAATGTCACCCGATACAAGTGAAGACCCACACTTTCCGATTTTTCCAGTGTTATCTCCACCAGAAGATTTTGAAGAAAAATCAAATAAAGACCGCATTCTTATTATTCCTTCACCATCTGATATAGATAATCTTAAAGGCGTCAGACTACAAAAAGCTAAAAGCAGAAGTGAAACTAACTTTTTGCCAGTAGGTGGCTATGTTTCCGTTTATACCAAAAACTTTAATTACTACAATGTTAAAGAAATCACTATTAGCCAAAACGGAAGGGACAGAAACTATGAATTCGATTTAAAATCAATCTATTCTCCAGATGAGGAGGAAAAAAAAACAGATGACAAAGAAAGTTTGTTACCAGATCCAACAGACAGTTTAGAGTTTTTCCCACCTTGGCCAAAAGACGACTTTATCTCACAGCAACTTAAAGCAATAGAGGGTGAATTAAAGAATCTTAATAATGGAATAAATATACAGGATTTTCGGGCCATTCAAGCGTTCAAAGATTCTCTCCGTTCGTATAGTGTAAACAATGGTAATAACTTATCTACTCCCCGTTATTCAACACTATACTCATCTATTATGCGTTGGCAACCTACTTATGTAGCAATTACCACCTTTCCCAAACAGGTTAGTGACAACGATATCCTGACGTATACTATCGAAGTAAAAAGTAAGGATGATAAAGAATATAAAGAAGAATACACATATAATACCTCCCGGCGCTTATCAGTTAGCGTTAATAACCACCTGTTCTTTACCAAGCTGGTCAATAGGACTGCATACCGGGATTCTATCAGTGATGATACGAAAGTAGTAGCTGCACTAGAGGATAAAGACTGGTCAGTTGGTATTGGAGCAGGGGCAGAAGTTTCATACCGTACCGGTGGTATGCTGCGGCCAACTGTTTTAGCTGCATTCTTTGTCCCATTTGAGGAAGATATCATCCCGTACTTTGCCTTAGCTCCCGGACTTAGTTTCGGGACTGGGAAGGTTAAGCTGAGTTTTTCTGCAGGCTGGGCTTTCGGTAAAGTTAATTCAATCAAAGATCGCTATAAGGGGGTAGATATTTCAGACATTACCGACTTGGAAGCAAATGTGATCGAGAAAAGATGGAAAAGCGACTGTGTTTACAGCTTTGGATTAAGCTATAACCTTAATAAGTAAGTCTGAACAGATAAAGCTTGATGGGAAGGGTATACTTCCCTCAAGCTTTAACCCTATTAAGTCTAATCAATTTCCATGGGGTGGAATCTAAAAAAGATATCTTCTCCGGATAACAAACATTGAAGGTAATCATTGGTACCGCCCATCAATAGTTTTCCAATTCTGACATCACAGAAATACACATAACGACCTGTTTCTTTTTTATCCTTATACTCCACAAAAGACAACATCTCATAATCTGCATTTAACGGGCTTCTATTTAATAACTGACACAGGAGTTCGTCCACTACCAGCTTCTCTGCTGAATCAAAAGCAGCTACTATAGCTTGTTTTGATACGGTATTCTGTACCATGATTTCTTTTAGCTGAACTTCTTCCTGTATGACCGTTAGTTTTTGATAGTTTGCCATCTTTATTGGAAAATTTAAATACTCAAGAACCGGGAGCGAAAAACGACCGTAAATGTTATTTTCTGATGGTGCTCCCGGTAAAGTAAAGCTATTTGCCACTTCATGGCTAAGTTAAGGAAAAATACCTTAACTCATTCTATCATATTATATACAACTAGTTTAAAGTAATTCCGTACCATGTAATTGGATCGAAAAGGTGGCTAACTACAACGAACTTCTTTAAACCTCATTCTTTGGTTTGTTTCCACTGAATCTCAAACAGGGTTGAATTCGGCAAGGTCAACTTCATCCTAAATTGGGATTCAGTTTTCTTACCTGGCTTAATCCATTGTGTGTAATTTTTATGTAGTTTTCCGTCCCCGAGTACCAACATTATTATCAGTAGTAACGCTTTTCTTCTGCATGTTTTGCTAATTTCTTTAACTAAACCACTATGGACTGAAAGTCCATAGGTTTGATAGGACCAGAATGACTTAAAGTCATTTTTTCGAGCTCTACTCAACTATTCCAAGATAAAATTTGAATTATCCTGGTCTTCGGGCTTTCTATGATGCTCCAAATAGGCATTAACCATTTCGTCTGTTATATTTCCTGAACTCCAGCAACCAAATCCTATCGCCCAAAAGTGACGTCCCCAATACTTTTTCCCTAACTCAGGAAACTCTTGTTGTAACTTTCGTGATGTTCTTCCTTTGAACTTCTTTACCAAGTCACTGATATTTTGAGATGGTCGATAACTGATATGCATGTGAATATGATCTGAGGAAACAACTCCTTTCAAGATAACCACATCCTCTGATTCACATATTTGAATTAGTATTGAGCGACAGCGAACCTTGATGTCGCCTGAGAGTACGGAATAACGGTATTTTGTTGACCACACAATATGGACAGTTAATTCAGAAATTGTATGACCATTTGTCCTTTGTACCATATTTCAAAGGTAGCTTTTTTAGAAGCTAAAGCAAGATGCACTAAAGTGCATAGTTTTAACTACTATTGAGACCAATAAATTATTCATTATACTTTAAATATTTTTTGTCTGGCTATTGCCAGTACTTATTTATATCTCCAACACCATAAAAAGTTGCTGGAGCTAATAATAAATACTCATCGAAATCAAAAACAATTGCTCTTTTGGGGCTGCCTTTAAAATTTCACAAGGGCGGTTTTGTCCGCTCGACTTATTGTATTTTTTTATTATAAGGTGTTAGAATAAACCTGTTTTTAATTAGACTAATTATATTTTGTCATATATTAGAAAGTTTCACTTTACCTTATTTCTCTTTAAATAACTGCCTTGTAATAATAATCCAAATTTATTATTGGCAATTTTTAAAGATTATCGTTTGACTTTGATTTTAAAAGGTCTTAATATGCTGATTGTATGACTGAAATGTGATGTTGAGAATTAATAATCGGGATACTAAGGTGAATAAACATGTTAATCCTTAAAATCTAAATATTATGATTGTAATCTAACTCATTCACACAAATTACCATTCTATAATTTATTTACTACAACTATTATTTTACTTCATCAATGTAGAAGTGCCGGGTATGTTGTACCTGCATTTCTAGCTATTACTAATTAAACACCAATAACTATGAAAAAATTATTATTTATCTCTGCCTTATGTATTATTTCATTAACCTTACAAGCCCAGTTACAGGTTGTTAATAACAATTACATTAAACTATTTGGTTCCAGTAAAGGATTGCATACAGGACCAACTGGCAAATATGGTTCAGCTACAATATTTGATTTTAATACTGATACGCAAAGTGGAGTAATGCTTGAATATGGAGCTTCTGAAAGTGCTGGAATATATTTAGATGGCGATTATGCTGTCATTTGGAGTCCCGGTGATAATGGACGCTTATTAAGAATATACGATGAAGACGACATGCACGCAGGAAGTACTGATTATGAGAAGTTTTATATTGATGGGGATGGGGATTTTTATAAAGCATCTGATCTAAACAGAAAAGAAAAAATCAATAATCTAAATGATGCGACTGGCAAACTATTACAACTTCGGGGAGTGACCTATTCCTATAAACTCTCAGAACAGGAAAAGGAAAAAAAGCTAAAAGCTAAAAAGAGATATGGTTTTATTGCCCAAGAATTGGAAGCGGTTATTCCAGAGGTTGTTGACACAGACGAGTATGGAAATAAGTTTGTTAATTACACGAGCATAATACCCGTATTAGTTGATGGTTTTAAAGAGCAGCAGGCTCAGATTGATGAACAACAAATTATAATAGACAAAATGTTACAGGAAATAGTTGATCTAAAAGCTAAAATTTCCAAATAATATGCACTAACGGTTACAACTTATTCGACCGTATATCAATCATTTAAAATTATATATTTTATCCATAAGAAGATAACACGCCATCAAAGGAAATTATTCTGAAAAATACGAATAGAAAACTATGTGTATATCTTTTGCATGGACTATATGGTTAACACGCAACCAAACAGCTACAAGGTTGTAGCGGGTTTTTAATTAAACTAACAGTGACAGCACATAACATATAAGATTATGAGAAAATTAATAGTTTCATTTCTTTTGTTTCTGTCTATTTCGATAACACTCAATGCTCAACTTATATCCACTGATAGCCTGAGAGTCTCGAAAGAAACATTAGCCAATACAGAATTGAATAAAATAGATCGTGAGTTAAGCCTTACCGATAAGCAGAAAATAGAAGTTCGAAAGCTTTTAAACCAACAAAACACAATCCAATCGTTTAATAAATCATCGGAAAATTTTATTGATTTATTGTCTGATAAGCAGAAAGAAATATTCCACCAATTGCTCGAAAACGAAGAAAAAAGCTATAAAAACCTTAAAAATAACAGCACCCTTAAAAGCTCACAGAGTGGACAATACAGTTTAACTCTTGATGATGCTTCTGGCATCTTAGATGCCAGAATTGTTATTAGTAATCACCCGGATGGAGCCCATGCTTCCTCTACTAACTATAGTTCTTATCTACGAGAATCAATGGTAGCATGGACTTACAGTGGTCAGCCGATGTATTTTCGCACAGTAATGAAATTTATTTTGGATGAAATACCGATTGGCAGTCAAGTTGTTTCAGCTACATTATTTTTTTATAGTGACCCAACAATTACCTCTTCTTCTTCTGCTGAAGGTAATAGCCAACTAAGTGGCTCAAATGCTTTTTATATAGAACGAATAACAGAGGATTGGGACGTTTTAACTGTTACTTGGAATAATCAACCAGCATCTACAACATCAGAAAGATTATTAATTCCAGCATCAACCTCAACTACTGAAAACATCCAAATTGACTTGACAGACATGGTGCAAAACTGGATTAATTCACCTACATCTAATTATGGCATTAAAATGTTCTTACAAACAGAATCCTATTATCGCTCTCGTAATTATGGAAGCATGGAGCACTCTAATACCGCTATTCATCCTAAACTAATTGTGGAATATGACGATCTTCAAGCTATTGAGTATTCTTATGATGCAGCAGGTAATAGGATTGCTCAACAGGTTATAGTGTTGCCAAATAATTTGAAATCATCAAGTATTACTGATGAAAGTAGACTTATAGAAGAACTTTCTAAACCAATAGAATGTAGTTGGGAAAATATGATTATAACTGTTTACCCTAATCCAACAGATGGTGATATTAGTATTAAACTAAATGAAGGAATTTTTCCTGATGGTGTAATTTATCACGTTTTCAATAGCTACGGAAAAAGTGTCTGTAATGGCTCCATCCTTAATTCAAATATCAATAAGATACCAATTGCTGGTTTGCCACCAGGTGTTTATGTATTAGTCCTTCAAAATGGCAACCACATGAAGTCATGGAAGATAATCAAACAGTAAAGACTACGGTGTTTTAACCCATTCTATATAAGTTAATAAAAAGCATGAAGATATGAAATACTATATACTATTAGCATTATGCATGGTAATGACAAAAATTTGTTATGCGCAGGTTTACGAGATTACCCTAAATTCACCTGAATCAGGAGTGAAGTTTTATGAAGCTAGGAATAGCATTACTTTTGAAGCTGGTTATTCATACACTGCCAATGGTGGGACATTAGTTGCGGAAATAGCCTCGTTGGAAATTCCTGACGTAACAGAAAGTGTTGTATTCAATAATACAATTAACCCGGACTTATACTCCATTAACACGTCTCTTCCAGTCGGAAAAACACCAGGTGCATTAAATGTTGCAGGTTCAGCAACCTATTCCATCCCATTGGATATTCCCAAAGGAACAGCAGGTATGCAGCCTAGCATAAGTCTTAATTACCTTAGTAATTTCATGGATGGCTCACTTGGAATTGGCTGGAATATTGGAGGCCTTTCTGCTATCCACAGGGTAAATAAAACAATTTACCATGATGGTATATCAGATCCAATAAGAGGAGTTGTATCTGACATTTATGCTATAGATGGTATGAGACTAATTCATACCAGTGGTACATATGGTTACCCCAATAGTGAATACCGAACAGAAGTTGAACAATTTCACAAAGTTATTGCAAATGGCTATACTCCATATGGGCCTCAATCTTTTACAGTATATGCAAAGTCTGGATTAATATATGAGTATGGTAGTTCTGACAATTCAAGATTAAACAACAGTAACGGCTGTACACTTTCGTGGAAACTCGATAGAATTACGGATCGGTTTGGAAACTTTATGCTTTTTACATACCTGGATACTGATGACGAACATCCCATTTGGAAAATCGAATATGCCTTTAATAATGAGCAGATGCTCGGTATAACTGCCAGCATTACATTTAACTACAAAAACCGGAGTGATGTTTCGCGCTATTATTATGGTGGAGAAGAATATACTAGAGATATTTTACTTGATAATATAGAAATCACCAACAATGGACAAAACTACAAGACGTATGAGCTAAAGTACACCAAAGATACTTTTGCTCAACTCTTAAAAGTAACTGAGAAAGCAAATTCAGAATCAATAAACCCAAATGTTTTTGCCTGGACAGACCAAAATGAACAATATACCCAATCTACTCATTACTCAAACTCAAGTGATGAATATTATTTTCACGGGGACTTTAATGGAGATGGTAGAACAGATTTTGTAACAGTTCCTAAAAAAACGAGCTATTCAAGTAGTGATTATTATAAGCTGTATTTGGCAGATGCCAACGGCAACATGAGCTATGAAACACAAGGCATTTTAAGGTTTGATTTTGAAAGCTTTATTGCCAGAGATTTTAACGGAGATGGTTTAACAGATTTGATGATGCAGCAAGATGCATCTAATTCTCAGTATCCAAATAAGAAATACTACTGCTTTTATGAGTCAACTGGCAACTCTTTTGTCAGAAGTAGTACATATTATATATGCTACAACAATGAGCGCCTAGATATTGTTGATTATAACGGTGATGGGAAACTTGAATTCATGTTTCACAACACAAGTAATAACTGGTATTTATATAATTATTCAGGACAATCTATTTATAGTGCATCCATCCCTTCATTCGGCGAATATTATGTTGTTGATATAGGTATGCACAACAGGATTATTGATTTTAACGGAGATGGGTGTTCTGATTTATTAGTTTTATTCAACGATAGCTATAAGGTTTATGAATTCAAAGGCACAAATGACAAACTAATTGAAACAAAATCGGGGACAAACATTGAAAATAATGACTTCCTTCTTTTTGGAGATTACAATGGTGATGGTTCAACAGATATTATAAAAGAAGAAAATACTTCGGGAGCGAATTGGTCTTTGTTACATTTAAGCAATGATGGTTTTGAAGAGTATGATTTAACATGTTTTAATAATTTCAACATTAATATTTATAACAATCGTATTTATGCAAGAGAGTTAGATGGGGATGGTCGGACTGATGTAGTATTAATAGGAAGAGGTGAAAGTACTTCTAATAGTTATAACCGTATCAATGTTGCCTTAAGTACGGGAAATGATTTTAACATTACTGAATATGTTTCCTCAACAACAATGAATAACGGATATGACAGGTATTTTCACTTTGGCGATTATAATGGAGATGGAAGAAATCAACTATTTTATAAATACTATAGTACATCAAAATTGTATTCTTTTGCAACTGGAACACCAAGTCATTTATTGAGTGATGTGATAGATGGCTTTGGGGCAAGGACTGAAATTTCTTATTTGCCAATGTCCAATAACAATGTTTATACCAGAGGTACAGGAGCTATTTATCCGATCATTGATTTCTCATCTTCTATGCAATTGGTTTCGCAAGTCGAAACTGATAATGGTATTGGAGGCATGGCATCAATGACTTATAAATACGAAGGTGCAAAAATCCACAGGCAGGGAAAAGGTTTTCTTGGTTTCAAGAAAACAACTGCAACAAATAATGAAACAGACATCTATACTGAGACTCATAATGATTTTAATACTAGCTTCTTTTTCTCTGAATTGAAATATGTATATACAAAGAAAGGAGCTGCTTCTATTTCAACCGTATCAAATACATGGAGTGTTACAGATTTTGGTAATAAAAGAATTTTTCCATATATCTCATCAAGTACACAAACAGATGATCTAAAAGGGTTAAGTGTTACGACAACATCAGCTTACAATTCATACGGAAACCCAACTTCTGTAAGTAAAGATTTTGGCGGTGGATACACACAAACTGTAACCTATCAGTACAATGATGAACGAGTAAGTGATTGGCTGATTGGAAGGCCAACAAGCATAACCAATACTTCCGTCAAGGGTGCAGAGACTGAAACTTTTACAACAACTCGAAGTTATTTTACGTCAAATAATTTACCGGATATTGATGAGTACAATACAGGCGATCCTGCCTATTGGAAATTAGACCGGGAATACACAGGTAAAGGTAATTTATGGAAAGAGCATAAAATAACGTCAGGACTAAGTCAATTAACAACCATTTACGAATATGATGGAAATGGAGTAAATCTTACAAAAGTAACATCACCCAACGGAGATGCGGTGGATTATACTCATCATGCTAAATCTGGTTTATTACATACGAAAACAGATCGTTTTGGGAATGTGGTTACAAGCAACTACACTAATCATTATCAATTAAGTTCAATAGTTCCTTCTGATGGTATTTCTGCTACCATAACTAGCAGTTATAGCTCTTCAGGTGGTCCAGCGTATGCTTGTTATTATGTGTTGGAAACACGAAGTGATGGTGCGCAAAGCAAAAAATGGTTTGATAAGCTCGGTCGGGAAATACGAAACGAATCGGAAAGTTTCGGTGGTGTAATGGTTAAAACAGATATGCAGTTTAACGATAAAGGACAGCAGTACAGAATTTCTGAACCTACAAGCGGAACACCTTCGAACTGGAATACAACTTTATTTGATGGATTTGGGCGTATATCCACAATTACACCTAAATATGGCGCTTCATCTACTACTGTTTATAATGGGGTTACAACTACGAGTACTGTTAATAACCGGGACTATTCTGTAGATGTAAATAGTGCAGGGCAAATTATTCAGCGAACTGATCCGGGCGGAACAATTGACTATGGTTATTACCCTAATGGCACTTTGAAAACAACCACTGCCCCGGGTAATGTGGTAACAACAATGACCTATGATAAAAATGGCAATCGCCTGAGCATTGATGATCCCAGTGCAGGGGTGATAAGCAATTCCTACTTTGGAACCGGGCAAATAAGAACCCAGACCAGTGCCAGGGGTAAGACAACCACATATATCTACCAAACTAATGGATTGCTTATTCAGAAGGTTACCGACGAAGGCGATATCAATTATTCATACAATTCTGATAATCTTGTTAGCATAATTACTTCCCCAGGTGGCGTTTCCAAATCTTTTACATATGATCTAAACGGACGCACCAGTTCCATAACTGAATCAATTGGATCTGAATCTAATACGGTAAGTTTTGAATACGATTCAAAAGGAAGGTTATGGAAAAAGTATTTTAATGGTTCTGCTGATTATGAGGAGTATATTTATGATTCAAGCAGTGGTATTTTGTCGGAGATCACCTTTAATGGAGTGACAATTTGGGAGGTTACTGGGATGGATGACTATGGCAGGGTAACCAATTCTAATATTGGAACAATAGCCTGCTCCTGGTCACACGATACCAACGAAATGTTAGAACAAATAAAAGCAACAGGTGTACAGCAGTATGATTTTGCATTTAATGTAAATACTAAAAATCTGTTATCACGCACCAATGGGCTTAAATCTCTTACCGAAAGCTTTACCTATGACGAATTAGATCGTTTGACAGGCATTTCAGGAGATTGCACTTTATCAATGGATTACCTCAATAATAACAATAACGGCAACATTAATTATAAAAGCGATGCAGGTACTTATGAATACAATGCAGCATCCAGCCCCTATGCTGTAAGCAATGTCATTGGGTACAAAAATATTAATGAAACAACTCAGGCTATTGAATACTATTCTTTTGAAAAAGTTAAAAAAATAACTCAGGGTGCCAAAACAGCCGACTTTGAATACAACTCCAACTTCCAACGCATTAAAATGGTGTTAAAGGACAATGGAACAATTACAAAAACCCGTTATTATTTTGGTGGCAGCTGTGAAAAGGAAATTGCAGGAAGCACGACTACTCAATATATTTGGATTGGAGGAGATGCTTATTCTGCTGTTGCTGTTGCTAAAAAAGTTGGAGCAGGCAGCTGGGTAATTTATAATATCTTCCGTGACCACCTTGGTACTATCACTCATTTTAGGAATGCTTCTACTGGTATAGTTGAAGAATATAACTTTGATGCCTGGGGGCGTAGACGTGATAAAGACACTTGGGATTACGCATTGACAGGTGAACCTGGTTTATTTGCAGATAGAGGTTTCACTTCACATGAGTACCTTGATGATTTTGGTCTAATCAATATGAACGGACGTCTGTATGACCCAATTGTTGGACGTTTTCTTAGTCCTGATAAATATGTACAATCCCCAGATTTTACACAAAATTATAACCGCTATACCTATTGCCTCAATAACCCACTCATCTATACTGATCCAAGTGGAGAATTCTTTTGGGCAGCATTACCTCTATTCGCAAAAATACTGGTTGGAGTAAGTGCTGGGCTTGGCGCATACGCAGGATATAAAATTGGAGAAGCTTATGGAGCTTCAGGCTTAGATATGTTAGGTTACATGTTTGGAGGAGCTGTCATAGGAGGGGCAGCTGGTTTATTTGGAGCTGGAGCAGGAATAGCAGCAGCAACAGGTTCCTCCGGTCTTAATGCGGCAGTAGCTGGAGGTATAGCTGGAGGCTTTGCTTCAGGGGCTATAAATGGGGCAGGTATGACAGCTTTAGCTGGTGGAGGAATTGGAGACATCTTTGGTGGACTTGTTCAAGGAGGAGTAGTTGGTGCATTTTCAGGAGCTGTTGGTGGTGCTACTTTTTATACAGCAAACAAAGTTTTAGGAATGTTTCCTATGCATAATACTTTGAGCTATATGGCTAGTTCATCGGCCTCTCAAATAACTGCCAATACGTTGTCTGGACAAAGCCCATTTTCTGGTCTCGATTATGGGTTAAACACAGGGGCAATATTTCCTGGATTAATGGATGTTGCCACTCTTAGTGCTCCTTTATGGGCTGATTCAAAGTTAGTGCACAATATTGCTAGAAAACAATTGCACAAATATGCGAAGAAACATGGTTTTTATAAGTATATTGAAAACGTAGACGTTGAAGTTTCTATAAATCTAGTTGATTTGGGTATTTTAAGAAGGAATGAATCCTTTGGACTAACAATAGATTTTGATTTTTCAGTATATGTAGACGGAGAAATAATGTTAGATCACATAGGAACATTTTCATGGTATGAATTAATTCGAACTCATACGAATATAGGTTTACCAAATATAGATCCATATCAACATTCATTATTACCTAATGGTCACTATTATGCACTCAGTTCATTGTATTTAAATTTATATCGATGAGAACTTTTATTGTTTTAGTTTTTTTAACTTGCATTGTAACAAACAGTTATACACAAAAAAAGAATAGAATATATATTTCAAATCAAGACAGTCTAGATAAAGTGCACCTATTTACATATAAGTGTCTTACTTATATCATTAATAATACCTGTGACACTACTAATTTAGAAACTCTTTATTTGAGTATTATAGCAGATGAATGTGATAGTTGTGATCTTTCAATAATCAGAAAGAATATAGTCTTGAAAGGAAGAGATAGTCTTGTTGTTAAAATTGATAGTGTATATGCAAGCAAGTATGATACTTATAGCAATTTAACTTTTACGATTACAAATTCAGATAGAAAACTAAAATTATTACCTGGATCTAAAGTAATATGGACAGGAAATGAAAAGAAGTCCGCTCGTAAGAAGAGAAAAAAAAAGTAGTAACCAAAATAGGCTGTCCATTTGGCAGCCTATTTTTATTCTCATCTTTTTTTGAAAAAGATATTGTATTGAATATCTTATTTATGAAATAATATATATAAAATATGAGGTACATTGTTATGACCATTACCCTTTATATGTTAGTACCTAGTCTTAGTTTTTGTCAGCATTCAATTCCTGGAAAGATTGTTATTGAGGATTTTAGGCATAATGGAATGTTTATCATTAATATGAAAGACAGTATATTTATTCCTTACAATTCAAGTGTTTGGAACTCTACTCAATTATGATGCAAATAAGAAATGTTTATCTGCAGCTTGAACACTCTCATGTATGAAGATGCTACTAATGAAAAATCGATAAGTTCATTAGTTTATTTAAGCAAAGATGGAAAAGTAGAAAGGCATACAAAGAGTATTACTAATGACAATACTAAGATTACAAATATAGCGATATCCCCTTCTATGTTGTAATCCAAATCTTCCACTCATTATTTCTTTTAAAACAGCAGTTTCATGCATCTACCTTGTTTTTTTCGGGCAATAAAGAGCTAGAAGGCTTACCTTACTTGGCGAACCAATACAACCTACAAAAATATCCTTCTATCAACAGGCTTATTTTTTCAAAGCTGCATTTCAGTGTTTAATCTTTATAGTTGAGAGCTGTAGCCTAAAAGTAACAGTCACTTATTGTGCTGCAGGTGTAGCCTTCCCTGAAAATACTATTAACAATAATTCTATAAATGGACACTTTGTCCGTTTCGATTCGTATAGAGGGTGTCCAAAATTGAGGCACCCTCCTCTTAATCCCAATAACAATATTTGTTGTCATATTAATCCTAATCCATAGTCCGAATAGGTGCTTCTGATTGATTAGTCAGCAGCGTTAATCAATAGATTTTACTAACCTTCTCTATTTCTAAAGCTTTTAGTTATCTATTACTCATGCTCTTTTACTGCTTCTAACATTACCTAAGGTTTATATTGCCTTAACCTTCCCTTTATTTTGTGTATTTGTATTCTGAGGTTTCCGTACTGGTTGTTTTATTGAGTTAGGCTTGTGCATTTTAACCTTATTAGGATTTTCATACATTTTAACCTTATTTGGGTCTTCGTGCATTTTAATATTATTATATGGATTAGATTTATCCGACTTATTTTGAGGAAGGTTTAATCTCTTGTCTGGTTGGTTTATTATAACATCTGTTGAACCATTTGGGTTAATGATAACACTTGATTTTGGAGGTTCCTTATTCTCATTTATTATTGTTCTGGTACTTTGAGCATCAAGATAGGATGCGTAACCAAAGAGAAAAAATACAACAAGGATTATTGCCGATAATTTTTTTTTTGCTTTCATAATTACAGATATTTAGATTAATAAATAATTGGTCTATATCATCTTCGATATTTTAATTGTTTAGTTCGATAACTTATTCTCACCAATAATACAGTAACTAATTATGGATACACCATTGGCGCGAGGTGAACCAGAGACAGTACATCCAATGTATTTTTTTTCTCCGGCCTTTAAAGTGTAACTTTTAGTAGATTCTTCTTTGTAAAGTCCAGCTCCTTTTAAAATTTGTATGGTTACTTCATATTTATTATGAACATCCCTGTTTTTGATGTAACATTTTAATCCGCTACTTGCATGTCCGCATCGTTCTCCTTTTACTATATAGTTTTTAAATTTTGTTTTTTTCTCTGAAGGATTTGGCAAATTGAAATCAGTTAGACTTAGCACGAAAATAATTAAAACAAATTGTAAGTTTTTCATATTAGGATATTTGGATGTTTATTTCTTATTTGATTAGCAAAATTAAAACTCTATTCATTTTTTGTCAACCCAACCTGCAATCTATTACCAATCTATTTTTACTGATAACTTACACACATCTTAGGTGCACAATATTTTAGAGCGAAGAACCTCGATTAAATGGAAACCAAGATTCTTGCCGCAGAAGAAAGTATATCGTAACTTCTGGAAATAAGTAATCATAAGGCTCATTCCAACTGTACTTTTCTCTAAAGAATTATTTTATCGGTATTTCACGCCATTGACAGCCTGTTTTAAGGCGATATATGATTGCTTTGACTTTAACCTTAGTATTGTCCTATGAGTTGCCAAAAGCTAAATATGGGCTTATGTTTTTTTTATAATTTGAGTACTTAACACCTGATGAATATTTATTAAATATACGATTCAATCATCGGAATATCAATTAATTAAACTATTAAATTCGTTCTATTTTAGGACTTTAAACAACTTCTATTAAATCCAGCACCTTCCCTGATACCATTCCAGTAATTTTTCCCAGATGTTCAAATTCCAGTAATAATTATAAATACGTTCGAAAACGTAAAATCAACAACGAGCTTCTAAAAAAATTAATCCCACTCTCAGCTGCCTTTTCATTTCCTTCCTTATATGATATACTCGGAACATGAAAAAGTTTTAAATTATTTGGGAGGGGTATATTTTCTGATTTTGTAGGCTTTTAGTAACTTCTACAAGGGCTTTACATAACACTGGATAAAGGACAAGCTTTCTTATTAACAACCAGATGTTTAATGATTTTATCGTTATTAAACCTGGCTGTGCAGTTTTTTGATTGATTGAACCTGTTTTGTTAAAGGGAGGAAGAATAGGAAAAGGAGGCCGAAGCCTCCCGGTATTTAAATTACAGGCCTCGTTTCTTTACGTACTGGACGAACATCCAGATTGAGGCTAAAGCTCCAAGCGTCCCGATCAGGTAGTAAAACACCTGAAGGACGAACAAAAAACTAAGTGTAATCATACCTACATTATAGAATATATTTTTCAAAATAACTGCGTTCGGTCAGAAAAAAATAAAGAGTACATTTATAACGTACATTAAATTAGAGTTCATTATATTTGTGATGAACGTTTTTAATGTACTCAATAATGAATAAGCAACAATCAGATATATTAAATTCATTTCTTATTGAATTTCTTCCTCCACAAGGGAATAAAAGAAAGTCATCAAACAATGAGTTCATTACGGTTTTCGATACCCTTAAACCTATTTTTTCTAAGTTTTTCGAAATAAAAATAACTCGTCAGGAGTTGTGGGATGCACTTGATGAGTTAGGATATAACTTTATAAAAAGAGAACTTGCGTGGGACACTGAAAGGAAAGACTATAAGCCTGTCAATAAACACAGTAATATCATAAGTATTCACAGTACTTCTGGTGACAACGAAATGTTTAAAATGGACGGTCATTACAATATTAACCTTTCTGCTACTCAGGTAAAGAATCTAAGATTAACAGTAAGTGGATTGCCACCTTCAACATCTATTGAAAAATTGAAACTTAAAGAAGAACTAATAGATAATATACAAACATTCATCAATGGGAAAGTTCCTCAAAGATCAATCAGGCTAAAAAACTAATTTTTGTAATTGACGGTAGCTGTCACAAACCCGGTTTTTTTTGCCTAAAATCAAAATACATGAAGCATCCATCAGAGAAATGTCAGAAGAACCAGGAAGAATTTTTAAAAAAGTGCCCTGAAGGGGAACGTGAGTTCCATGCCCAATTGTTTCGTATCGGTAATGCAACCTATCGTTACCACCAGTTGGCCAGCCAACCTGACATTAAATCCTTGCGGCTTTATTATGAGGAATGGTTGGAAGGCCTACCCAAAAACATACAGGTGGCCATGCGAAACCAAGGGTTTGAAGCGTGTCAGAACCACATCCCTTTTACCCGTTATGTCAATGAACGAACAGATATTGGTATGGACGAATGGTTAAAGCAACATCTTTCACAAGAGGATTATAAAGCCTGGTCTGAGCAAGGAAAAACACGAACGATTAATCGATAACACGCTACAACGGTGGCGTAAAATTTCAGCAGTTCAAAACGTCGTACTGCTGATTTAAGCAGTAACCAACATACGTCTAAAATCAGTTTTCCCGATTATATACAAAAGTTGGTTACTTTTTTAGATAATTACAACATTTAATACTATGACAGCAACTTATGAATTAAAATTAATTGTCGGACGAAAGTTAAAATACTTTGATGGCCGAATTAATGATATTTACGAGAGACATGGTTTTAGCCATGTTCCTTTTGAACGACACGAAATCGAAAAGATGATCAGTGAATGCCAGGACGATTTACGATTCTTTTTCGAGAGGGTATTTGTCGATAAAGATATGGCAGCCCACTTAACGGATAAATTCTATAGTTGTGCCGGCAATGTCTACGAATTCTTTTGTGAACTGGACGAAACCAATATGGATGCCCTTTTAACCCGCAACTGGTAAGTTATGCAATATGCCTATATCAACCCCTTGCCTGATGTTCCGCTATCGGTCCAGGTAAAAAAATTGGAGAATAGCGACAAGCTGATTTCTGAAGTAAAAAAGAAGAGGGAGGAGCTTGACAAGTTATTGTCACTGCTCAGGCAAGGGGATGTACTCAGGGTTTACTCGATACGTGTGTTCCCTTTGTCAACACTGGAACTGATCCAGATGGTAGATGGCCTGAACAAAAAGAAAGTTGTTCTGGATTCTTGCTCGGAACACATCACTGACCAATCACTTTTTAGTTTACTGGAGTATTACCAACGTGATTTCCGACAACGTTTATCAAAGGTTGCTATAGAAGCCAGACGGAAGAGAGGAACAAAGGGAGGTAGACATCCCGGCTTAAGCGAGGAGGCTAAAATAAAAGCCCGAAATGCAGCTAAACTATACAATGCCAAAACACCTGTAAAAGAGATTTTGAAATCATTAGGCATCGGCTCCAAAACAACGCTGTACAAATACCTGCGGCATGAGGGTATTCAAATAGGGAACTATCCCAACCAAGGTGAGTTTATTGGCAATTTGGACGATGAATCTCCGGCTGAATATAAAAGAAAAAATCACTAATGCACACAATTACAACAATAAAGCATATGACGATTAAAACAACAAACTATCTTATTTTATTCTTTTTAATCCTGACTACACAACTGACAGCACAAACAGATTTAAGACAACTAATTGGTAGTACATCTGAAAAATCCGGTATGTCATGTACAATTGCCAAACATCTTTTTGTGGGATCTTTCAAAAAAATGAAGGATCAAACTGTTACTAAAATTCACTTACGTCCGTTCAAGGACAATAAGTATATAAACCTTAGAAAGGTAGATTTCAACAACATCAAGAGAGAACTTGAAAGCTATTACAAAACAGAATTAATTAGTAATTCTTCAGGTAACGTCAATAGCACTTACTCTACCCAGTTTGATGCTGTTACAGTGAACTTGATTCTAAATGGTTATAATCCATCTAAAGGTTTTTCTAAATGTAACATTGAGCTCAATGTATATAGTAAAGAACTCGAACAAAAACGCATTGATGAATTGAAACATCTCAGTATGATGTCCAACAAGGAAAAAAAGAAATACCTGAAGGAACTAAAAAGTCAAAGTATTGAAAGAAAAAAATAAAAAATTGGAAATAAAAGAAGCCCGTCAGCTGATCACTGAAAATATGAAAGAAGAGGGTTGTATTAGTTACCAAGTATTGGTAAAAATCCCTGGCGAGTACCTGATCAAACATAATTTGGTCGATGCCTGGGCCACGCTCCGCAACCAGTCTGTAAAAGAAATATCCAAACCAGGATACGAAGATTACATCACCTTGATACAAGCAGAATCATTAGGTTTATTGGACTTTGTTAAAGCTTAAATAAAGATGATCGTACATTCCATGACAGAGCTTGAGTTTCAGGAGGAAATCTACGAGGATGCCAAAAATGTTGCAGTCTATTCCAGGCACCTTGTGTCCAGGTTCAGACGTATTGTCATTAAAAGCAAACACTTTCCGGTCATCAAGGAATATGATTATCTGTCCCCTCAGAATAACCGGTGGGTCATACAATTGGAAGCAAAATCCAAAAAAGAAACCGGCAGGAAAAGCCGCATGGGGTTTTTCTGTTATTTTGACAGTTCACATGGTTATTACGTGGTTAGCCTGACCGTTGCTCCATCAATATTAAAACGCAAACACCAGCTGGTGCTCTATATCCCCCACTTTTTTAGCAGGTATGCTGAGCGAAACCAGGTTGAAAAAACCGGGGTAGAACTGATCAGGCATTATTTTAAGAAAAATGAAAATGCCGGGTACCACATAGAGGGTAAACAACTTTCTGATACAACTTATGAGCGAACGGTATCAGGTTCAACAGCTGAAGGTGTGGCACTTGGTTTTATCTCCGGTCATGACACCGTCTTTTTTAAGACCTTTATTTCCCATGATATGGCCAAAGGGGAACAGGTTGAAACATTTGCTGCAAGTGAGTATATCAGGCGGGAAATACAAGATACGTATAACGGATTCAATTAATACAAAAAAATGAAAAATATTAACGAATTTATAGAGTCATTAGTAAAAATCAAGTATGTTGAATATTCTGGCTGTTACGGTTTATATCCTTTCCAGATGTATGTGGAAACTTCGGATAAACAACACCAGCTCGAAGCCCTGGATTTGGGTGGCGATGTTCGTTCCTGCTATAAAGTTGTACGCCAACGTCTGCAGGAGAAAGCCGGTAAAATATACCTTGCTCTCGACTTTCCTGCGTTTATGGATATAAAAAATGATTTTGTCGCTATAATGTCCATTGAGAATAATCAATTTAGTTTACTGGCCATCCCTTATAATTCTGAAACAGGTGAACAATTCTCCATTAAAAAAGATGGCATGTTTCTGAAAGCTCTAGCCGAAGAAATGAAAAAGCACTTATATTTAAACTAAATCTTATACCCAATGCTCCAATTGAATAATAAATTAGATTTATCAAAAACCATTCTCGAAGTAGAAACACAGTCTATTATTTCCGAAACTGAGATTGTCGGATTTCTCAATGAACATTCTGAAAGGATCATTAACCCAATTGGTGCAAATGTCACTAGCTGGAGCTTTGAAAAAAATCAAGGGATTGAAGTCCTTAGTCAGTTTCTTATAATGATAGAGGGTAAATCTATTCCCTACAGGTTTTTATCAAGTAAAGACAAGGCTCTGATTTTTGAGCAAAAAATATAATCATTCTAACATTTACCTTTCTTCAGTTGGAGAAGAATGCTGTTTTTTAAGCAAGGGGAGATATCCAGTTTAGATAATTCTTTCTTTAGACCTTCTTCCAAGGTCATCTCCTTTAGGAACAATTGAACATCTTTATGAAGATTTAATAGCTCCTGCATTTTCTTATCTCTTTTAATCAGCTTCATCAAAGCAGATTCTTCTTCTGAGGTCAGCTCCCCATTAACGTATCTTTCAATATCAAATTCTCTTTTTCTCTCTTGGAACCATTCTTTTAAAGTTATGTCACTTTCTATTTGCTTGGATATTCTGGTCTTTACTTCCTCAGAGACATTGCCATGTAAAAAATCTACTATTAATTCTTCACTTATATCTTTTAAAACAGCCCAACCACTCATTTTATCCTTATATTCCATATTTAAAAATCTGAACTTAATTTTGTGGCTATTGCATCATTGATTGCTGTTAATAATCCTGCCCTTTTTAATGGCTTTTGCAAATAACCAAAAATAAGCTTGCTCTCTACCGCCTGCCATATTTCTTGAATGCTGTTAGGCATGGCTGATACCAGATAAAATGTTACATCAGGGAATTGTTCTTTAGCTTTATTGATAAATTCAATGCCGTTCATGCCCGGCATTTGATAATCAGTGAAAACTATTTTCACATCGGGAGTGCTGGCCAATACTTCTAAAGCTTCAAGACCATTTAAAGCCGTTAAAATTTCGTAGTCACCAGATAAAAATAATTTAAACATGGTCAACTCGATTGCTTCATCATCAACCCTTAATACTTTAATTTTTGGATTCATACCTTATTATCAAAATAAAACGCTTGGTCTCCTTAAACGTATTATAAGATTTTCAGTAAAAAGAACGTGGAGCCCGGAATGCACTCTGAAGGTACGACCAAGCACCCGCATACAACAAACCAAGCACCACGCATATATGGTACACGGTTCGCTTTGTATGCATAATTTTGGTCGTTTTACAGAGTAAGCAAACTCGTTCTATATGTCTATTTCAACATTCATTCTTTGAATGAATGCAATTACAAACTTAATAAGTTTATTCCACCTTACCGAATATCTTGCCAGTTATTGATTATCACACTTTTCAATCAACACAATATCAGTGGAAATAAAACAAAGCGGGTATTAAATTCGTATATTATAAAGAATAACGCATTAGGTCTAGTGTCCTAACGCTAATAAATCTCCCAAACAAGTTCTACAAAAGTACCATGAAAAGATCCTATATGAACCCCCAATACATCACCAATAACTTAACAATAAACCTGAACTACAGCAGCTGGCCAAAAGATGATCCGGCCAAAGGCTACAAACGTTAAATTGTAGTTTTTAAAGATGTTATCATCTTTCAATTTAAAAAAATTAATAATTGAATGTTAAGTAGTAACTTGTGAATTATTCCAGATGCAGCAATAACCAGGTCACTCTAATGTGTTACACAGTCAAACAACTAAAAGAAGAAGCACTACGGTATAAAGGAGGATATTATCCATTATACAGAAGAACTTAAAGGCTTTGAAAACCTGTATGTAGCCATTGGTTTTGACCATCCCGAACTGATAATCTATACAAATCGAAAACCGTATTATCCATGCCTGGCATCATGGGGTTTAATACCTCATTGGGTCAGTAACCAACAAAAAGCTGAAAGTATTAAGAACAAAACTCTGAATGTCCGCTCTGAAACAATGTTTGAATTACCTTCTTTTGAAGATTCAGCAAACCATAAACGTTGCCTGATTCCTGTTGATGGCTTTTATGAATACCACCACAAAAAAGGAAAGACGTTCCCTTTCTATATAAGTCGCAAGGATGCTAACCCAATGGTATTAGCAGGATTATGGAGTGAATGGTTACATCCTGCAGACAATCAATCAATAGTCTCCTGCAACATTGTAACCACTAAGGCCAATAAACTAATGACACCCAGAATTAAAAGAAGCCCGTATGCCACTTTATTTTAAATGAAAATAGTATAAACTGCTGGTTGAATAGTAAGACTCGGCAAGAAATTGATAAGCTTACAAGCCCTTTTCCAGAAGATGTGTTAGAGGCACATACGGTCAAAAAATTCCGAATAAAAATATACCTTGTGCCAGTGATCCTTATGACCATTGGGAGCTGAATACCTTGTTTTAACAAAAAATCCTCAAAAAATGAAAAAACACTTATTAATCATTCTTAACCTGGTTAGTTTTATTGCATTTACAGTTGCAGCAGATCTCCACGATGAATTTAAAGCAGGTACAATTGCTAAATCACAAACCATAGACTACATGACTTCACCTGCAACAATAACCGGCACACGCCCCACTGGCGGCACTGGTACCTATTCATACCAGTGGGAAATATCAACAGATGGCCAGGTATGGAGAAAAGTTACCGGTGCTACAGGTGTTTCATACACCCCTTCCAAGTTGACAGTTAATACTTATTACAGGAGAGTTGATAGTGATGGTGCAACAACCATGCATTCAAATGTTGTTACTATTTCTATTCGCCGAACTAAGAAGGTTGGATAAATTCAAGTGCAATATATAAATCTCATAAAACCCTCAACATATAATACTGGCTACAAGAGCCAACTAAATAGAAAACAATGGGAACACCAACATCTACATTTGCAATAGATAAGCAAATAGTACAAACACTTAGTATTGATCTCAAAGAAACGAAAAAGTTACTTTTTAAAGCTCTTAATCAAAATAGTGAATTAGCGTCTATGCTGGATGGAAGAAATGAATTTTTTGGGGATACCAATGGTGAAGTACATCTAGTTACAGTAGATAAACATTCTATAAAATTATTTCCAAATGGGAAAGGTTCTTTTCAAGCAGATTTTGATATTTCCTATTACTTCGGGTGTAGTGATCAAAACACTTCTCGGGAAGAATCAATGAGTATGGATTTCGAAATAGATATAGCCAATAGTGAAATCAAAATAATTGGAGAAAACCTGCCCGAAAGAGAACCCGATAATTATTAAATGGTCTCATCAAACACACAAATTACTTTTTCAAAACAAATAACTTACGATAAGGATGCTTTTATCATAGAAACATCTACACCGTAAATTAAAAAGTTATCTTGACATTTAAGAATTTTGTCACGAATTTTACTAGTATTCATAATTATATCCATTTGTATTATCAAATAAATATATCAACAATATGCATATCGGATATCAATTGGAAATGAATAATACTAACTTAACTTTATAATTTTCATAATGAGTGATTTTGTGAAATTATTAGTCAATATTGCTGAAGAGCATGCAAATTCACGCGGCTATGATCTATCCGCAGAGTTTGAGGATTTTCTAATTCAATTAATTGGTGAAAGTCAAAGTGAATTTGATGTTAATCATCGAGAGCATCAAATAAAATTGGATTTGGCCAAAAGAAATGTTAGGCTCTTAATTGATAGGATAATCCAGAAACTACCTCCTGATGAGAAAATAATTAAAATGCATGAATGGATTCATGGTTTAAAAGATTGGATTTGTCCCTTGTTTCCTTTTTGTTAATATATTATATCCATGAATCCTAAAGATTTTGAAAATTCAATTATAGGTATTCGTGATTTAGTGAAGCAAATACTTACATTATCAACTGGTATAATTGCTATTACCATCACATTCTCGAAAGATTTTATATCTATAGACAAGATTTCTGCGAACAGTCAATATCTGATTAGTGTTTCTTGGATCTTATTTCTAGTATCCATTGTATTCGGCATTTTAGCCTTAATGGCTATTTCTGGATTGAACATTCAATTAATTTGGGGAAAAAGAAAAGTGGAAGTTTACGATAATAATGGAACTTATCCTAAAGAGTTTAAATCTTGTATGTTGTTTTTTGCCTCTCAGATTATTTTCTTCTTACTGGCATTGGTTTTAATCGTCTTTTATGGCTTAAAATTATTATAATAAAATAACAACTTTAAAACGTACAAATGATTAATCTGAACTGGGACTAAAATAACTAAAGAAAAATTTAAAACTAAGAAGTATGAAAAATATCAAAAGACAAGATTCACTTCTGGATAGAGTAAAAAAAACCTTGACAGATAATCCAATTATCGTCTTTGTAATTATCATTCTTATTGTGGTTTCCGGCTTTTCAGATCTATTAGCTAATCTCGAAGTGATAAATAAACTCTTCAAGAAAAAAACGAACTTAGAATTCATTACTAATACTGAATATAAAAGTCCTGAAACTTTTTTTGGTGATCCTAATGATGAAATATGTGATTACCTGCTCACTATTGACAACATTAAGTCCAACATTAAGATACTTGACTCAAATAATCTTACATCAGAATTAAGCTGTACATTTATAGAGAAACTAGATCGTGATTGTTCAACTCAAGAAACTAAAATTGAAGATCATAATTATAAATCAGATGTATCAATCTCATGGTTTAAAAACGATAGCTTAAAGATTCACTATATTCCAGATAGAGATAATAACCAACAATGTAACCTTATCTTTAAAGGGATAAAAAATAATAATAATATTTCGGGAAGATATACGTGGATTAGAAAAGACACAAGCAAAATATTGTTTTTCGATATTGCTGTTCCGGTGGCTATTTCGGAGTGACCATG
>DIYS01000143.1 GCA_002429115.1 Saccharicrinis sp. UBA6048
GTTATTGTGGAGACGGATACAAAACAATTGACCATATTAACTGTTGTATTATTGCCTTTATCTCACCAAGGCTATTATTAATTCATCAGCTAACGTTATATGGACTATATCAAGGAAAAAATTATTACAATAGGTCGCCCGAAAGCCGAAATGGTTAAAGATTTAATCAAAAAGCACGGTGACGATGTTATTCAAGAAGTAACGCTTAGTCAGGTTTTAACAGGTATGAAAGGAATGGTTTCTTTATTAACCTGCACGTCTAAGCTTGACCCTGAAGAAGGAATTCGTTTCAGGGGATATACAATTCCGGAGTTACAGAAATTACTTCCGAAAATTAAACCGGAAGGCGAACCTTTACCAGAAGGATTGTTTTATTTAATGCTTACCGGTGAATTGCCAACTAAAGAAGATGTCAATCATATTAGTGAACAATGGGCAAAACGCGCTCAGGGTATTCCACCACATGTGTACGATGTGATTAATGCATTACCTAAAGATGCCCACCCGATGATTCAGTTTAATACGGCTATTCTTGCCATGTCTACTGAGTCCCAGTTTAGAAAGGCTTTCCTGACGGGTATGGATAAAAAGGATTATTGGAGTCCGATGTATGAGGGGGTGATGGACCTAATTTCACGGTTACCTGTGATTGCTGCTTATATATACCGTCGTGTCTTCCATAATGAACAATACATTGATATCGATCCAAATCATGACTGGGCGGCTAATCTGGCTCATATGATGGGGCATGATACGACAGAGGTACATCGTTTGATGCGTTTGTACATGATGATTCATGCAGATCATGAAGGAGGGAACGTTTCGGCGCATGCCACCCATTTGGTGGGATCGGCTTTATCGAATCCTTATTATAGCTTTTCTGCAGGTATGAATGGATTGGCAGGGCCATTGCATGGTATGGCTAATCAGAATGTGATGCATTGGATTCATAAGATGGTGCGTGAAATTGGCAACGAGAATCCATCAGAAGCACAAATTAAAGAATATGCAGAGATGACGCTTAAAGCGGGTCAGGTTATTCCTGGGTATGGACACGCTGTATTGCGTAAAACAGACCCTCGATTTACTGTTCAGCTGGAGTTTGCTAAAAAATATGCGCCCGATGCTCCGCTTATTCAGGTCGTCGATAAAATATATAAGGTTGTGCCAGATGTTTTGACTTCAACCGGTAAGGTGAAGAATCCATGGCCAAATGTAGACGCGATCAGTGGCTCTTTATTATCCTCTTTTGGCATCACCGAATATCCAATATATACCGTATTGTTTGGTGTTTCAAGGGCGCTTGGAGTGCTGACCCAACTGATTTGGGATCGACTTTATGGCTTACCAATTGAACGACCAAAATCACAGAATTTGCAGTGGTTTATCGATAAAGTTAACTATCAACAATAGTAGCGAAAAATATTTTTGGGAAAGGAGGCAAAAAATTGTCTCCTTTTTTTAACCTTTTTATTATAATGACGTATTGGGTGTGGAAAGAAAATTTAAAATTTATATAAGCAATTTGCGGTTAGAATAAGGCGTGACTTAATTTTAATCGTCAGTGGAATTTACTATTTTTATCATCAATGAGTGGATTAAGCAAACGGATGTGCGAACAACTTAAGAACGGATGTTTTAAATGGATTTCAGTAGGATCTGTTGTGCTTCTTTTGCTTGTGTTCTCCTCTACGCTTAATGCTCAAAAACCACAAATTTCTTCAGAACAATTTACAATCAATGATGGTCTATCCAACAGTTATGTAACTGCTCTCTTTCAGGATAGCAGAGGCTATATATGGATTGGAACATCAGATGGCTTAAACAGGTACGATGGTTACAATTTTGTTGTCTACCGTCATCATCCATTAAACGACAGCACCATCGTCGGAAATTATATTCAGGCAATCACAGAAACACCTGATGGTAATATATGGATTGGAACCCGAAATAGTGGAATAGCTGTTTGGCAGAAAAAGAATGGCAAATTCCTGAATATTGGTAAAACTTCAAAGTTATTCAGCAGTTTGAGGGAGTGCGGGGTTTATGGTTTAATGGCAAAAGGTGATCATGTCTGGATAAAGACAAGAAATTCCGTTGCGAAAGTTCATTGTAAGACCCTCGATTTTGAGAAATTCGACCATTATTCGTCAGTATTAAAAAAAGGAATCAGCAATACCTACGAAATAGCTGCGGGCAAAGATTGTGTCTGGTTTGGCTCAAAAGACGGCATACAGTATCTGAATAATAACGATAATAAACTTAGCCGCATACATACAAGTGATAATGGACAGGTTGAAGTGAGTAACATTATCAATATTGGCGATAGTATCCTGGTGGCAGGAACCAACCAGGGCTTGATAAAGTATAATCTGACAGAGAATTCCTTTCGCAAGATATATAAGAATGGCGGGCGTTATGAGGCGAATGAAATAAGTGCTCTTCTGAAGGATGAAAATGGCACCGTGTGGCTAGGAACAAATAAAGGATTAATGGTGTTGGAAAGGCCTTACACAGCCTATCAAATCTACGAGGTATCATCATCTATGGAGTATGCTTTTACTAAGATATCGACATTGTTAATTGACAGAAGCGGGTTGCTCTGGGTTGGTACAAGGCAAGATGGCCTTTATAAAATAGATCGTAAACCATCTAAGTTTTCTTCAATTTCCCGTCACGATGATTTTCAATACCCAATTGATTGCTACGATTTTCAGTCGGTATATGCAGACGAGGACAATAACCTCTGGCTTGGATCATCACAAAAAGGTGTTTACCGCATTAACCAAACAACGAAACAGTTTAAGCAATTCAATATTTATCCGCATTACGTATCAAAAGACGATCCAACAGTAAATGCTATCTATAAAGATTCAAAAGACATAATTTGGTTTGGTACCGATGAAGGAATATTTCAGCTCAGAAAAGGGAGTAACAGAATCGAGGAGTTTCATTATGCGAACAGCAGTGACCTGAAATACCTGCTCAAAACGAATGTCATAAAAGATATTGTCGAGGATAAGATGGGGCATATTTGGTTTGCTACCCAGTTTGGATTATATCGTTATGATGGCGTTAAACTGAATAGTTACTGGGCCGATGATGATAATTACGATGGCTTATGTGATGATGAGATTAATGTGCTTTTTGAAGATTCGGACGGACTGATTTGGATTGGGACTAATAATGGGATTAATACTTATAACTGTGCCAGCAAAAAGTTTGCAAGAATACGAAATGTGGATGGTCAATCGAAAATATTAAGTCACAATATCATTTCTGCATTTGCAGAAGATCACGATAAAATAGTGATCGGTACGCACTCCGGATTGTCATACTTTGATAAAAATACGCGTAAAACATCCTTCTGGAAATACAATAATTTGATTAATGGAAAGATTTATGCGGTTGAAATAGACGGTTATAATCGTATTTGGATCAGTACCGGCATTGGGATTTCTTCGATCCCTCCTGGAGGTGCACCATTTAATTATAATCGGAATGACGGTGTGCCCGACTATAATTTCAATGAAGGATCATCGTGTAAGAGCGCAAATAATCATTTATTCTTTGGTGGCGATAAAGGATTAACGATCATTGATGCTGAGGATGTATTGAGCAATGTTCATAAGCCTCAGTTGGTTGTTAATGAAGTGAAGGTATTTCATAAGGGGCTTGAAACGCAAACGTTTGAAGGCGACCTGAATTCTATTGAAATTACCTATCGGAATAATAAAATGATCCAGGTGTCATATTCAGCATTGGAGTTTACTTATCCTTTAGCTAATTCATACCGTGTTAAACTTGAAGGCCTTGATGATGAGTGGCGGGATGTTACAACTAAAAACCAGGTTAGCTTCTCAAACCTGTCACCCGGCGAATACATTCTGAAAATTACTGGCGCCAATAACGACTTTGTCTGGAATAATGAACCGATAGAGATGCGGATTCTCGTGGTAGCGCCCCTTTGGATGTCGGGATATGCCTATGCTTTCTACATTGTTTTTTGTGTATTGTTAATTCAGGCATTGATCAACTATCGCATTCGTAATTTCAGGCGCGAATATAAGGCGCTGAACGAAAAAGCCACCGACAAGCAGCGCATTGAAAAGCAAAGTGAGGCCTTGTCCAGAGCGCATCAGAACCTGACTGACAGTATCAGTTATGCCAAACGTATCCAGGAGGCTATGATTCCATCAGAGGATATGGTTAAGAAAATACTTCCGAATTCGTTTATTTATTATCGACCTAAGGATATTGTTAGTGGTGATTTCTATTGGACATACCGCGTTAATAGAAAGACATTTTTGGCGGCGGTTGACTGTACCGGACATGGTGTGCCAGGTGCTTTTATGTCCATCATCGGCTACGATTTGCTAAAGAATATTGTTGAAATACAAGGCATTCAAAAGCCATCTGAAGTATTGGATCGCTTGAGTCATGAAGTGGCAAGAACATTTAAGAAGAATGGCCAGGATAAACGCATTAATGCACAGAGTATTGATGATGGAATGGATATTGCCATTGTGATGCTGGATGAAGAGAAACAACTCTTGCATTTTGCAGGTGCAATGAATCCATTATACATTATCAGGGAAAATGAAATATTGACCTTTAAAGGTGACCGCTTCCCAATTGGTTATAGTGACGAAAGCCGTGACTTAAAATATTCTTGCCAGGAAATTCCTGTTTACCCGAAAGATGTAATCTATCTGTTCTCAGATGGTTTTGCCGATCAATTTGGTGGACCGGAAGGAAAGAAGTTTAAGTACCGTCGTTTCCGACATTTACTGCTGAACATACATAAATTGCCAATTGAGGATCAGAAGGCCATTTTGCACCAAAAAATGGAAGATTGGATGGGTACGGAATATGAACAGGTAGATGATATTTTGTTGATGGGATTTAGGTTGTAGATGACGAATTGGTTAATTGTTAATTTGCAGATTTGTCGAATTGGAAAACTAATGAAATGAGAATTGGTTGATGAGTTTAGAAGTTTAAAAGCCTATTATACAACAAAAGCCTGGCGTTTGCCGGGCTTTTGTATTTCTAATGTTTAGCTTCTAAAAGCGAATTTATTCGCGTTCTATACTCTAATATCTATTACACATTAAAACGGAAGTGCATTATATCACCGTCCTGTACAACATATTCCTTCCCTTCAACATTCATCTTACCGGCTTCTTTACAGGCCTGCTCTGAACCCAGTTCAACAAATGTATCGTACTTAATAACTTCGGCACGGATAAATCCTTTTTCAAAATCGGTGTGGATAACTCCGGCAGCCTGTGGCGCGAAAAAGCCTTTGTGGAAAGTCCAGGCGCGTACTTCTTTTTCTCCGGCTGTAAAATAAGTTTGAAGCTCAAGCAAGCTATAAGCTGAGCGAATCAACTTGGCCACTCCTGATTCTTTTAATCCAAGATCTTCTAAAAACTCCTGGCGCTCTTCAAATGTTTCCAATTCAGCTATCTCCGACTCGGTTTTAGCGGCGATTAAAAGTATCCCGGCATTCTCATTCTTCACTGCTTCTTTCACCGCTTCCACGTGCTTATTACCGTCAATAACTGCTTCCTCATCAACATTACAAACATACATCACCGGTTTGTTAGTTAATAAGTAAAGATCTTTGGTAACTTTTTCCTCATGCTCTGTTAACTCAACGGTACGGGCTGACTTGCCATTTTCGAAAGCTTCCTTGTAGCGATATAATACCTCGACTAATTTCTTGGCATCCACATCTTTTGATGACTTTGCTGCTTTTTCAGTTTTCTGAAGACGAGCTTCTACTGTTTCCAGATCTTTAAACTGAAGTTCCAGGTCGATAATTTCCTTATCCCTAACCGGATCGATACTACCATCTACATGCGTTACATTATCATCGTCGAAACAGCGTAATACGTGGATAATTGCATCAGTCTCACGAATATTTGCCAGGAACTTGTTACCAAGTCCTTCACCTTTGCTGGCACCTTTTACCAAACCTGCAATATCAACAATTTCAACAGTTGTTGGTACAACTCTTTGAGGCTTCACAAGCTCCTCAAGCTTCACTAGTCGCTCATCAGGTACTGTTATTACACCAACGTTCGGCTCGATAGTACAAAACGGGAAGTTAGCCGATTGAGCTTTGGCGTTTGATAAACAATTAAAAAGGGTTGATTTTCCAACGTTGGGCAAACCAACGATTCCGCACTGTAATGCCATTATATTATGTCTTAATTTGTTACTCTATTATTTTGAGCTGCAAAAGTAGTGGTTTTTTTTAATAAAGTATCAAGATATAAGTAGTGAGTATCAAGATGATTAATATGCTGTACACAAGAAAATGGATCACTTCTTTATTTCAAATTAAGTTATAAGATGCGATCTTTGGGACTTGTGGCTGTCAGGTGTTTTTTTTTACTAACTTTGGTATAAACTTATACTTATGCCTAAACTATACGAATATTTTGGACTGATTATCCTTTTTTATTCAAATGAACACGAACCAATTCATGTTCATTGTAAATATCAAGGAAAAGAAAGTAAGGCTGATATTATATTTGAAAATGGCAAGTTTATTGAGGTTCGAATTAGTGAGGTAAGAGGTAAAGCGCCTTTGGATAGCCAAAATTTGAAAAAAATTAAAAGAGTAGTTGAAGCCTATCGTGATGATATTGTACGTAAGTGGGTTGACTTCTTTGTCTATAATAAAGTAATTGAAACTGAGGTAATAACTAAAAAGCTATAGGGATGATTGTTAGAATTGAGAAGGCAGATTATAAAGGTGATTTTACAATCCATTTCCTTTTTTCAGACAAGAAGGAATTGGAGATTGATTTTAGTGCATTTTTGAAGAGTGCAAAGAATCCTATGGTGACAAAATATCTTGATAAAAAACTGTTTAAGAACTTTACACTAGAGGACGGCGATATTCATTGGAATGAATATGAATTGTGCTTTCCAATTTGGGACTTACACGAAGGAAAGGTATGAAAGCTCCTGAGTAGCTCTGAAAAAATAACAAAAAAGGATCGCATATTCTTACCAATCTGGTTTAAGATGCGATCCTTTTAATTTGTGGCTAACAGCTTTATACTGTCAGCTATTTTTTAGACTCCAAACTCGCTGAACTCTCCTTTTTGAAGGAATTCAACACTTTTCTCGATTTCTTTATACATGATCTTGTCTTCCTTAACAAAGCTCACCTGCTCGCGGTACTGTGCTAAGAAATCTTCAAGGTAAGGCGATGTTTTAGCCGGACGACGGAAGTCCATAGCCTGAGAAGCATTAAACAACTCAATAGCCAATACACGCTCTACATTCTGAGCAATCTTAAGTGCTTTAGTAGCAGCGTTACCACCCATACTTACGTGGTCTTCCTGCTCGTTTGATGATGGAATACTATCCACTGATGAAGGCGTTGCCATCTGCTTGTTCAAACTAACAATAGAAGCTGCCGAATACTGAGGAATCATAAATCCGCTGTTAAGACCCGGGTTAGCAACAAGGAATTCTGGTAATCCGCGCTCACCTGAGATCAAACGGTAAGTACGACGCTCAGAGATACTACCAATTTCGCTCATTGCAATTGATAAGAAATCCATAGCCAATGCCAATGGTTCACCGTGGAAGTTACCACCTGATACAATCAAATCATCCTCTGGGAACACCATTGGGTTGTCAGTAACCGAGTTAATTTCTGTAAGCACTACGTTTGCTACATAGGCAATGGCATCTTTGATAGCACCATGTACCTGTGGAACACAACGGAATGAATAAGGGTCCTGAACATGTTTCTTTTCACGAGTAATCAACTCACTACCTTCCAAAATGGCTTTAATGTTACGCGCTGTTTCGATCTGTCCTTGGTGAGGACGAACAGTATGTAGCTGTGGGAAGAAAGGCTCAATACGGCCATCAAATGCATCCAATGAAGTAGCTGCGATGATATCAGCGTATTTCGATAAACGGAATGCTTTAAGAAGTGTGTAAACAGCATGTGAGCTCATGAACTGTGTTCCGTTCAATAAAGCCAATCCCTCTTTTGCACCTAATTTAATTGGCTGCCAGTTGTTCTCAGCCAATACATCAGCTGCAGAGCGCAATTCACCTTTATAATGTACTTCACCTTCGCCGATCAATGGCAGGAATAAGTGTGCTAATGGTGCTAAATCACCTGATGCTCCTAATGAACCCTGTTCAAATACAATTGGGTAAACACCGTTGTTGAAGAAATCACACAAGCGCTGTACTGTCTGTACCTGAACGCCAGAGTTACCAATACTCAAGGCATGAATCTTAAGCATCAACATCAACTTAACCACATCGCGTGGTACTTCGCGGCCAATACCACATGCGTGACTCTTAACCAAATTCTCTTGTAACTTGCTTAGGTCATCTGAAGAGATAGAGATGTTACAAAGTGAACCAAAACCTGTATTGATACCATAAACAGGACCATCGTTATTAGCTACCTTTTGATCCAGATAGTTTTTACAATGCTCGATACGCTTGATCGCTTCCTCTGATAATTCAAGGTGATAACCTTCTGTTAAGATGGTTTCAATGATTTCGTACGATAAAGGATCCGGTGATATTTGAAATGTCTTTTGCATAATATTAAAAGCTATTAGCTGCCGGCCTACGATAACTATCGTGGTTGTTGATAGCCATTTGCAGCTTGGTTATTTGATTTTTAATTGCTGGCGCGGATTTATAATCCGTGCCGATGATTCAGTAAGCACATATTTCAACCCGACAGTTATCGGGTCTGCGCTAGCAAATAATTGTTACGATATTGCATCATAACAATAAGGTCTGCGACCTTCAGGGGCAACGGATGTCGCCACCAAAAGATATGAAAAGCTGTGATCTGTTTTTTAATATTCTGCCCATAAAAAAGCGGGGTAGACAATATGATGCCTACCCCGCAAACATAGAAAATTTCTTATTTAAATACTGATGATTTTAATCAATTCGTCAACGCTTAACTTACTCTGTTCGCCACTTTCCATGTTCTTAACCGTTACTACATTGGCATTGCGCTCTTCTTCACCGGCTAAAAGAACAAAAGGAATTTCTTTTTTATTGGCATAATTCATCTGCTTTTTCATCTTTACCGAGTCTGGAAACAGCTCAGCATTGATGCCTGCCTTGCGCACTTCGCTTAGTATGCGCAGGGCATACAACTCATCTTCACCACCAAAATTAACAAACATAGCACGTGTTTTTGCACCATCTGCCTTTGGGAATAACTCCAGCTGGTTCATCACATCGTAAATACGGTCAGCACCAAAGGAAATACCAACACCCGACACATCTTTCAAACCAAAGATGCCAGTCAGGTCATCGTAACGGCCGCCACCTGTAATGCTGCCAATGGCCACATCTTTTGCTTTTACTTCAAAAATGGCACCAGTGTAGTAATTCAATCCACGGGCCAGGGTAAGGTCAAGCTCCACTTCTAAATCAAGATTAAGTGTGTCCAGGTAGTTCAATACCACCTCCAATTCATCCACACCTTTTAGCCCAATTTCCGAAGCTGCCAATACCTCACGAAGCTTGGTGATTTTATCACGGTTGGAGCCGCTCAGCATAATGATTGGCTGTATCGTATCAATAGCCTCCTGCGATAAGCCTTTTGATGCCAGCTCTTCATTCACCTTGTCGAGGCCAATTTTATCCAGCTTATCAATAGCTACGGTGATGTCCACAATTTTATCCGATGCATCAATAATCTCTGCAATACCCGATAATACTTTGCGGTTGTTCAGCTTCAATACCACGTTGATATTAAGCAGCTGGTACACTTCGTCCACAATCTGAATCAGCTCTACTTCATTCAATAATGAATTACTGCCCACCACATCCACATCGCACTGGAAAAACTCGCGATAACGACCTTTCTGAGGACGGTCGGCACGCCATACCGGTTGTATCTGGTAGCGCTTAAACGGAAAGCTGATTTCATTCTGATGCTGCACCACAAAACGGGCAAAAGGCACTGTTAAGTCGTAACGTAGTCCTTTTTCGCTGATTTGCGCCATCACTTTATTAGAGGCTTTTTCAGCCAATAAGGCTTCATCTGCTTTTTTCAGGTAATCACCCGAATTAAGTATCTTAAATAATAGCTTATCACCTTCTTCACCATATTTACCCAGAAGCGTGCTCAGGTTTTCCATCGCCGGCGTTTCAATAGGCAGGTAGCCATACTTCTGAAACACAGATTTTACTGTGTCGAAAATATAATTACGCTTCACCATCTCAACCGGTGAAAAATCTCTCGTTCCCTTCGGAATACTAGGTTTCTGAGCCATATCTGATAATCTGTTTTGCTATTCGTAATTAGGCGGTTTATACAAACCGGGGCAAAGATACTAAAAAGCAAGAAAGCGAGTAACTAAAAATGAAGAGAGGAAAGTGAAGAACTAATAGTGAATAGTGAATAATGATGAGTGAAAAGTGGAAGGGATGGTAGCTTAATAGGCAAGCTGAAAATTTAAAGATGCGAGCCTTGAATGTAATTGTGGAAAATGGGGAATTGCTGAACAGGTGAATTGAAATGGTTTTATTATAGACCTAACAGGTTTCAAAAACCTGTTAGGTCTGGAGTTTCTTTGTAGAGCTTATTGTCGTACAGTCTTCAGCTTCTTGTGGAAGAGACTTCCATAGCATCTTAGAGATGCTAAGAAGATGTATGCATTGAGCAGGACTACTTATTTTCTAGTGAAGGAAGAGTTAATGGTAAGTGTTTTCAAATCATCATAGTTTCACGTAATACAGTAAGTGATTTTGAATAATTGACCATTTGTTGATTAAGGTTGAAAAGTTTCTATTATGTACTTAAATTGCTCTTTGTTATGTAGTAAGTTATTATGAATGATGGGTAGTGAAGTTAAAATAATGATTGGAGATCGTGATATTTGCCATCTTCAACAATTACTCAATAAGCTGTTTGAAGCTGGGTTTCATAACATTCTTTGCGTTACTAACAATGAAAAGATTAAGGATTGTCTTGCTATTGAAACGCCTGAATTAGTAATTATTGATTGGTATTTTGAGTCACCAAATTGTATGCATATTATTAAAAGTATACTTGACCGATACCCGGATACTCCACCCGGAATCATTTGGAAAAAACGGTGAAATTGAC
>DIYS01000123.1 GCA_002429115.1 Saccharicrinis sp. UBA6048
AATAGAACCTGAATAGTTACCATTAATTTAATCTGAATCAAGAATTGTAAATCGAACGCAGTTCTTTATTTTGTTACACATTGTGGTGGGTTAAAATGTAACAAAATCGCCTGATTCAAGTAAGAAACAGAAATTGGTGTAATTGTAATAATTAACTATTTTCGAAGCAAAACAATCAAAATGGGGATACTTCAGTCGTTAATTGAGCTTGACAAAGATCTGTTATTATTTTTAAATAGTTTTCATAATAGTTTCTGGGATAATTTCTTCTGGATGTTTACCAGTAAAGAAGTGTGGGTGCCTTTTTACCTGACGATAGCTTATGTGCTGTTTAAGAATCATGGTCTTAAGGGATTTGTAACGATGATAATGGTTGGTTTGCTAATTACCTTGTGCGATCAAATCTCTACTGAAGTTTTTAAGCATGGATTGGAGCGATTTAGACCTTCACATGACGAAGACCTTAAATATTTAGTGCACCTGATCAACGGAAAACGCGGTGGCTTGTATGGGTTTGTTTCATCGCATTCAACCAATTCATTTGGTTTAGCTCTGTTTACATCTCTGATATTCAGAAACCGTGCTTATACAATCATTGTATTCTTATGGGCTGCTACCAATGCTTACTCAAGAATTTATATGGGCGTTCATTTTCCTGGTGACATTATTGGCGGGATGTTGCTTGGGTTGCTATTAGGTCGTTTGGTATACGGACTTTACCTGAGAGTACTGCCACGTTTCATTGTTATTTCGCACCATAATAGGCGACTATTAAAAACCGGTATCGCTGAATCTTTTGGTAAGGATGCGCGTGTGATTTATTTCTCCATCATCATCATGACTGCTACATTATTAATGGCAGCGAAAGTGATGCTGAAAATTACCGGTTAAAACCAAAATAGCTGATTCATTGCGGCTGTATGTTATGCGATAAGTGATTTAATCATCGTCATCATCCGCTGAATCATAGGTGGATACATTAACGATATCGTCGTTGTAGAAGTAAATAATAACTTCTGCGGTGTCTCTAAGGAAATTGATTTTACCCACTACTGCACGATGGATGTTTAACCCTGTTCTTTTTTTCAGATCGCTAAGCATTTCGTCGTAACGTTCAGGTGTAATCAGTTCGATTTTCTCGTATATAATCAGCTTGCTCGATTCGTGTTTCAGCAGCCACATGCGTTCAAGCCCGAATGTAACAGCAATAACAATTAAGTTTGTCAGAATGATTTCGCTTAAGCTGATATGAGAAGTACTAAGTGCATTTATTACCGATACGCCAATTATCAGGAAGAGATAGGTCATTTCCTTAATTGGTATCTGTAGGGTTCGGTATCGAATGATTCCGAAAATGGCAAATAACCCTAAGGCAAAGCCCAGTTGCAATTGCACGTTGTCAAGCAAGATACATAGCAGAAATACAATTGTGCTGATTAAGATAAAAGTGAACAGGTAATCTTTGCGTTTATTACGCTGATAATAGAGTACACGTGCTAATACAAGAACAACTCCGAGGTTAAAAAGAAAAGGGATAAGTAATTGTATAATACCTTGAAGATTGAACCATGCTGTGTCAATAGTGCCTAATTCCATTGTAGATTTTTTTATGCATATACAATATCGGAATACTTGATAAATATTCCATATTATGCGTTTGAAATGTTAGGTAATGCTTATGAACTTCTGATTTTTCCACTGAGGATATTGCCTAAAGCCATGAAGAAATATTTTACGTCGGTTAAAAATGGTGCTTTTTCTTTTGCAGCCATGTATATTCGTTCTGCCTCTATGTTTGCATCCTTATCAGGCATGTTGAGGGCAACGTATGGCGGTATACATCCTGGTTTAAACTGAATACGTTTAAGCTGTATATCGGTAGGTAATTCATCAAAACGGGATTGACTTAAAGGGCGCATGCCCACTATTGCCATATTACCACGCAGCACGTTGATCAACTGTGGTAGTTCATCGATCCAATATTTTCTGAAGAACTTACCCCAGCTTGTTAAGCGGAAGTCATTGGCTGGTTTACCCACCGGGTTATAACCGTTCAGCTTGATCACGTAATCCTGTAAATACTCAGAAAAAGGGTGCATTGTACGTATCTTGTACACTTTGATTGTTTTCCCGTTTTTACCAATTCTTTTCATTGGGAAAAGTGGGGCATATGATGGTTCCATATTATGATCGGGTTGTCCTGTTTTCATTACCACATAAAACAGTTTACCTTCCAATTCTTTGTACTCGATAATCGAAAATCCACTGCTCACTAATCGGCCCATTGTTTCCGCCATCGAAATCCATCGATATTTACCTTTGGTCAATAAAAAATAAATGGAGCTGAGGTACGGGATTTTAGGCCAGATACGGTGAATGACAAAACAATAAAACCAAATAAGATGGGCAAGAATCCGATGGTACCGTGAATATATATGCTGACGTCGTTTATTAATTGTTTCAACACATCCAATGTGCAGCCCGGCATCAGGTAGTACCTCATTGATTTTAAAAAGATGTTCCGTCAAACGACGGTTGTGGTTGATGAGATCAAGTGTAACAATATTACGGAAACCCAGATATTTCCTTTGAAGGAGTTGGTCTACTTGAGTATTCTGAATCACAGCTGTACTTCGTTCAGAAACATTAATGTGTTGCTCAAGGTAAGATAGAACCTGCATGGAAGTGTTTTCCAGAATTCTTCGCTTTGAGTTGCCTCCTTTTGTGTGCTTCGAATTCTTTAAGGTTTCTCCTTGAACATTCCAGGTAGAAGCATTTGCTCCATAAGCAATATGTGATCCGATGTTTCTCACCTAAGTCCCTAATAGTTTGTTAAAATAATGTACAAATGTAACGATCGTGTTGGTATTTTGATCATAGGTTTTACATGAAAGAAAATAAATCATGTGCTTATGAAGTAATACTTTAGCAACCTTATCAATGTATTACTATCCTTTCCCTTGATTTTACTGCCTTTGGTCAAAAAAACGGACTGCCCGCGTCAATTTTTATTAATCACTGTTTTTTGTTGATGATTGAAAAGTGAAGAATACCATAACGGATTGGAGAAATTCAATAAAAAAGCCGCAATCTAACGAAAGCGGCTTTTGAAATAAATATTGTATGATGGTGTTTACCAGGCAAACATAGGCTTGTCAGCCATTAATGCATTTACTTTCTTACGAGTTTCTGCAATTGATTCCTCATTATCAATGTTAGAAATTACTTCGTCAATTAAATTAACGATTGTACGCATATCATCTTCTTTCAAACCACGAGAAGTAATTGCTGATGTACCTACACGGAATCCAGAAGTCGCAAATGGAGAGCGAGTATCAAATGGAACCATGTTTTTGTTGATGGTAATGTCAGCTTTTACCAATGTGTTTTCAACTTTCTTACCTGAGATTTCAGGGAATTTAGTACGAAGGTCGATCAGCATTAAGTGGTTATCTGTTCCTCCAGAAATGATTTTGTAACCAAGCTTAACGAACTCATCAGCCATAGCCTGAGCGTTAGAACGTACCTGATCAACGTAAACAGCGAAATCTTCAGATAAAGCTTCGCCAAAAGCAACAGCTTTAGCAGCAATTACGTGCTCTAATGGTCCGCCTTGTTGTCCTGGGAAAACTGCGAAATCCAGTACAGCACTCATCATTTTGGTCTCTCCTTTTGGAGTTTTGTAACCGAATGGATTTTCATAATCTTTACCCATCAAAATCATACCACCGCGAGGTCCGCGTAAGGTTTTGTGCGTAGTAGTTGTAACAATGTGACAGTGCTCAACAGGATTGTTTAAACGGCCTTTAGCAATTAAACCTGCCGGGTG
>DIYS01000162.1 GCA_002429115.1 Saccharicrinis sp. UBA6048
ATTGTGGAGACGGATACGTTGTTCTTAATTTATCCATACGTCTATTTAAACTACTAATCTTTTCAACTTGTAAACTATAGATCAGCCCATATTCTGGCCAGTGAAAAGCCGGGTGCATCAATTTTTAAATCGAGAAAATAGCCAAAAGGTGTTTGAGCGACTTGATAATCCGCATTTTCTAACCTTACCAGTGCATCGTCAAAAAGTTGTTTGGTAAATTCAACCGACGCCTTAGAATCAGATAAATGGGCAAATGAATGGAGGATGATTGAGTTGGTATTATTCTTTCGTGCAGCCCACTTGAGATGATTCACTAATTTCTTTTCCCGGCTACGAATGCCTTTACTTTCATCCGATTCCTCAATTTGAATACAGGCCAGCAGGCAGTTGTTAAATGATTGTGCCCCTCCCGGGTCAGGTGCATTATTAAGGTTTTGTTGGGCTGGAGTATACGCAAACTCTTTGGTGTAAAATATCAGGACTTTCATTCAATAAGATTAGATGTAAGTTTCAGCTAAAATACAGAAAAATCAATGATCGCAAAGCTTGTGACTTGTGCTGCTACTTGATACTCATATATTTTCCTCCGATATTGATGTTTTATTTCAAACTTAACGACTATGCTAAAAACACTTTCAACCCAGCAGGTACAAGAAATAATGTACGATGAAAATGTTCGCTTGATTGATATACGTCCTGTGGATGCCTATAATGGATGGCCCTTGCGAGGCGAAGCTAATAGCGGACATATTCCCGGGGCAAAGTCATTACCTTATAAGTGGATTAATTACATGGACTGGATTGAAGTTGTCAGACATAAGGGCATTGCTCCATTTCATACGGTGGTGGTGTATGGATATGAACTGAAACAGTTACAAGACGTCGCTCAACTTTTTATAAAGGCTGGTTATGAGGAAGTATTTATTTATGAGGAATTTGTAAGCGAATGGACAACTGGTATGTTACCTCTTGATCGACTTAACAGGTATGATCGTTTGGTATTTTCCGATTGGATTAATGCGGTGCTCAATGGAGAATTGCCTGAAGATCATCCTGGTGGCAATACCGTTATTGTGCATGCACATTATCGAAACAGGGAAGCGTACTTGAGTGGGCATATTCCAGGAGCTATCGATATGGATACCTTAGCACTGGAAGCCCCCGAAACCTGGAACAGAAGAAGTGCTACGGAGATAAATGAGGCCCTGATCAAACATGGTATTACTGCCGATACCACTGTGGTGCTGTATGGAAAGTACATGCATCCCGATAATGATGATGAATTTCCGGGCAGTGCAGCTGGTCATATAGGAGCCATCCGTTGTGCGGCAATCATGTTGTATGCCGGTGTAAAGGATGTTCGTGTGTTGAATGGAGGCTTTCAAAGTTGGAAAGATTCAGGATATGATATTGCCACGAATGATGTTCCTAAAGAGCCGGTATTTGATTTTGGCGCTGTAATTCCTGCTCAGCCTGAGTTGTTTGTTGATATGGACGAAGCGAAAAAAATGCTTAAAGCTGATGACGCGGATTTGGTGTGCGTGCGATCATGGTCGGAGTACATCGGAGAAGTCAGTGGCTATAATTATATTGAGAAGAAAGGTCGAATCCCGGGAGCTATCTTTGGCAATTGCGGAACCGATGCTTACCACATGGAGAATTATCGAAATGTTGATCATACCATTCGTGAAGCGCAGGAAGTAGAGGAAATATGGCGTGATGTACACATTACTCCTGACAAACATTTGGCCTTTTATTGTGGTACCGGATGGCGTGGTAGCGAAGCATTTTTTAATGCTTGGCTGATGGGCTGGCCGCGCGTATCAGTTTTTGATGGCGGTTGGTTTGAGTGGAGCAATGATCCGGCCAATCCGTATGAGGTTGGAGAACCAGCTTAAGGAGCTGAGTGGTTAAAAACAAGTCTGCCAAGATAAAGGCAAAGCTCGCATAAACTGTAATATTCTATCAGTTTCTTGCGAGCTTTGTGTTTTATATTAAAGTCCCATTGCTGCCGTATGAGTCATCTTGTATGGTTAAGGAAGATCCCACGCGTGAGGACACGCGCGGTAGCAGCTGGTGCTTTCTTGAAGCATAGCCCCTCTACTTTGTTTGCACTTCCAACTTTGGTTTTGGTTTCTTTCGGTTTAATGGTGGTTTGTATTCATCAAACCCATGACCATAAACAGCCATTACATTGGCCACAGAGATAAAGGCATTCGGATCCGTTTCTTTAATAATCTCAAAAACCATGTGTGACTCCGATTTCTTCACGATGGTAATGATAAACTCACGATCATCCGTATAGTAATAGCCGCGTCCTTTCAGGAAACTTAAACCGCGGTTAATCGTGGCCGACAGCTTATCGGCAATTTCTTTAGGTCTTTCAGAGATGATAAGTATTTGTACGGACTGGCGAGAACCGGTCAGCAGCATATCAGCAATATACGACATCAGGCCAATCACCACAAAACCAAATACCATTGTTTCCAACGATTTAAAAACAAATAAGGATGAACTGATGATGATGATGTCCAGAAACATCATAATGCGACCCGGACTCACGTTACGATATTTATTAATAATCATTGCAACAATCTCGGTGCCTCCGGTGCTGCCTCCCTGAACAAATAAGATGCCAATACTGGCTCCGACCATACCACCTCCGATGATGGATGCCATAAACTTATCAGTAACGATAGGCTCTGTAATAAAGTAGGGGAATACTGTTATAAATAACGACAAGGTAAACAGTGAGTAGATGGTTTTAAACCCGAAACCCTTACCGAGTATCTTCATCGATAAGAGGATGAGAATACCATTAATGACCAGGTTGGTAGGCCCAACAGGCAGATCAAAAACGAAATACAAAAGCGACGATACCCCCATAACGCCACCTCCGACAATGTCTGAAGGGATAATAAATCCTGTCCATCCCACAGCACTAACCATTAAGCCCAGCGTAATAATAGCATAGCTTTTGGCTTCTTTCAAAATTGCAGTTTTTGTCATCACTAAAAAGCTGAAAATGTGTTTTTAATTTTTAGGACTAAAAAAAGGTGCCTGTAAAACAAGCACCTTTTAACTATTTATTTTATTGTTGTTGCTAGAGTGCTTTTTTATAACAACGTTTTCTTTTATGCTGTATGTGGTCAAACGATTTCCACATTTGAATGGCAACGTGGTTATTTTCCAACATACCGGTTGTTTCAACATATTTAACGCCATCTTCTTTGGCTGTCTTCCAAAGATCATTCATTAATAAGGCTGCTACACCCATTCTTTGTAGTTCTGGTTTAACACCTGTCAGCATTAAATCCATCTCTTTTGGCTTTTTCAAGGCTTTCATGATGTGCCACCAGCCAAATGGCAATAGCTTACCTTTCGCTTTCTGCATGGCTTCCGACAATGAAGGCAGTGCAATCAGGAATCCGGCCATTTCACTTTCTTTATCAAGAATGATTTTTACATAGCGAGGATTCAACATCGGGAAGAACTTATTCAGGTAAAAATGAACCAATTTCTCCGGTAACGGGAAGGTGCCAAACAGTTCAGAAAAGGCTTTGTTGAATAAAGCAAATACCTGTTCTTTATATGGTTCTAATTCTTTGCTTGATTTAAAGTTAAGTGCTTGCAAACCATATCTCTTGGTTAGCATATCAGCTACCTTAAAGGCTTTTTCAGGTAAAGCATCCGGGAAGGTGATACGGAACTCTAACCAGTCAATCTCCTTTTCATAACCAAGTGCATCGAAATGGTTTTGGTAGTATTCCATATGGTAATCAGAAGCTACCGATGGTAACCAATCATGACCCTCAATCAGACAGCCTTGGTGGTCGAGGTTTGAAAATCCAAGTGGGCCTTGTAATTCAACCATACCTTCTTCTTTCAACCATTTCTCAACGGTTTCCATCAGAACTTTACTTACTTCTTTATCATCAATAAACTCCGGACGAGTAAATCGACCTACATTTTCGCCTTTCTTTTCAATCCACAGTGAGTTGATAATTCCACCGATACGACCTACACACTTGCCATCTTTGTAGGCCACCCAAAGTTTAACTTTGCAGAAGTCAAAAGCAGGATTCTTTTCAGGGATAAGTGCATTGCGCTCATCGCTTTTCATTGGCGGCACCCACTTATCTTTGTTTTTATAAAGTTGATAAGGTAAATTAACAAAATCATTAAGCGTATTTTTGTTATTGACCTCTTTAATTACAATGCCCATCGTAAATCAAGTTTAATTTCGGGGGCGAAGTTAATATTTTAATTCCGGTTAATGCTGATAAAATTCTATATTACAACTTAAATCATATCTGTTTTTTATCACTATTAAATTACAGCGGAAACTTGTATCTTCTAAATTACTTTATCTACGAATGCTATAAATATGATTGATTATAAACTAACGGAATAAATCAGTCATTCGTTTAAAAATGATTTGATTAAGTGGGCGTTGTTGTTGATTAACGGGTCATTTGTTTCTCGTGGTATGTTTATTTTTGGTGAAGACAAAATTGGACGAAAAATGAAACAGCCAGAGATTATCAGCCATCAGGGCACACGAATCTTTTACATGGATTTTAGCGGAATGCGAAATGTTGATGAAATTGACGAACTGATCCGATTTAGTAAGGACTATATTCGCTACCAACCCGAAAAATCGGTTATTACATTATCAAATATTGAAGGCATGCATTTTAATGCTGAGGTAAAGAATATGTTTTCAGAGTTTATTTCTGGTAATAAAATGTATGTGAGTCATGGTGCTGTTGTCGGAATTAACGGCTTACAACGCATTGTGTACAATGGAATAATGAAGCTGACTGGTCGCGACCTTCGTTCGTTTGAAAGCATTGAAAGTGCGAAGGACTGGCTTGTATCGGTGGCTATGACTAAAGTTTAAGATCGATTATAGTTGAATTGCTGGAGCGTTAAGGAGTTATAATCTTAATTCTTACCACTAAGTCTCGAAGGACATTAAGATAAGAACATAGAAGTCTTTGTGTTTTCGCTTTACATACTATGGACGTTTGTTATACTCGCATTCGCAAGTATTAAAATAGTTTATTTCACTAAGCACGTCAATTGATCAAAATAGTAGATCGTATCCGTCAAATGCCTCCAGTGTTAAGAATTCAACCCAATGTATTTTGAACATCAATTTTTTCATTTCACTGGCAGTTTCTGCGGCCTTAGCCTGTTTTTTTGTATAAAAAGTAACATCTTTGCCGTACAATAATATTGGTTTGGGAAATGCTTAATTCTAGGTTTATAGTTCTTGTACTTGGACTTTTGTTGGTGGTAGAAGGTGTCTTTATGCTTCTGTCATCGGGCATTGCTGCGTTATATGGTGAGTACGACTTACCTTATCATTTAATGTCAGCAGCCATCTGTATCGGTCTTGGTGGTACGGCAGGTTTTTTTGTTCGTAAAGCACCAAAAGATATCGGCAAGCGTGAAGGGTACCTGATTGTAGCACTTGTCTGGGTGGTATTTTCGTTTTTTGGTCTATTACCATTTTGGTTAAGTGGTGCCATCCCATCTTATACTGATGCATTTTTCGAAACCATTTCCGGCTTCACAACTACGGGAAGTAGTATTTTGAATGATATTGAAGCCTTGCCTCACGGTTTGTTGTTCTGGCGCAGTTTGATCCAATGGCTGGGAGGTATGGGTATTATCGTCCTCTCATTAGCCATTTTACCTGTCCTTGGAGTGGGAGGTATGCAGATGTTTATTGCTGAAGTACCGGGGCCTGCTCCCGATAAACTGCACCCGCGTATTACTGAAACAGCTAAGCGCTTATACGGTATTTATGTGCTTTTTACGTTTATGGAAGCGGTGCTTCTGATAATCGGCGGTATGACGCCTTTCGACGCGATTTGTCACTCCTTTACCACCATGGCGACGGGAGGCTATTCAACAAAACAGGCCAGTGTGGCTTATTTTTCATCACCATATATCCAGTATACCATCATTCTGTTCATGTTTATTGCGGGAGCTAATTTTACCTTATCATTTAGTGCCTTGCGTGGTAAGTTTCAGAAGGTGATAAAAGATGAAGAGTTTCAGGCATACACTGGAATCATCATTGGCGTAAGTGCTTTGGTGGCTATGGTACTCTATTTTACCGATAGTGTAGGTAATGTAGAACAGGCCTGGCGTGATGGATTGTTCCAGGTGGTGTCGATTATTACGACAACAGGATATGCTACCGCAGATTACTTGTTGTGGGTGCCATTCCTGAGTATTGTTATCTTTTTACTCATGTTCACTGGTGGTTCAGCGGGGTCAACAGGTGGTGGAATTAAAATAGTACGCATTGTATTACTGATGAAAAACAGCTTCTTCGAGTTGAAACGATTAGTACATCCCAATGCAGTAATTCCTGTCCGCTACAATACTCGAGCGGTTAATCAAGGCATTATTACCAATGTTCTGGCCTTTATTGTTATTTACATGATCACTGTCGGAATTTCAATGATCATAATGAGTATAATGGGTTACGATCTGGATACCGCTCTTGGTGCTGTGGCCACCTCTATTGGTAATATTGGTCCTGGATTGGGCGAAGTGGGTCCGGCACTTAATTTCTACGAAATACCGGCTTTTGGTAAGTGGTTCTTGTCGTTTTTAATGTTAATTGGTCGTTTGGAGCTGTTTACGGTTATTTTGTTGTTTTCACCATATTTCTGGAAAGAGTAGCTTAGTCTTTGCCTTCATTAATCAGTTTCTCCACCTCTTCGAGTTTAGATAGGGGCAGGGAGTTAAGAGCCATTGTTAGGTCAAAGAGCTTTTCTGTTCGTCGTAATTCATTTAAGGGATGATCGGCAGGAATGGAGGAGTTTCTATCCGGTTTCCATTCCATAAAATCGTTTGGTGTACAACCAATGCAGGCACACAAGCGTTCAAGCAATTCAAGATTTAAGCGGTTGACCCGGTTATTTTTCACTTTGCTGGCAAAATTCTCCGAGAATCCGGCTCTTCTTAAGAAAGTAAAGGGTCTGTCAATGGCCTTAGCTTTAAAAACGCGGGTAAAATTATATCTCAGCATAATTATATCAGGTTTAATTATTGAAATTGGGTAATACGTATGGATAATTGCTTTCCATGCAAGTTAAATTATTTAATACAAAAAGTAAATAGTGTAAACTAGTATTTGGTCGGTTTAATATACCGTGTAATTGTTTAAAATAGTAGTTAAATTACTCTATACCATTTGGTATTTAATTAAATAAGTAGTTAAATTGCTTACAAACAAATAGTAATTACTCCCTTAAGTAGTTAAATTGCTTAGTATAGATTTAAAGTTGCGTGAAATGCAAAATAATTGAAGAATATTTAAACTATGCCTAAGGGAAGACTAATATATTGTACTACACCTCAATCTCTCCCTTACCAAATCTCACAACTTCTAATTCATCACTTGTGCAGTCTACAATTGTTGAAGGTTCGTTATCGCCATAGCCTCCATCGATAACTACGTCTACCTGATCGGCAAATTTTTCGAAGATCAATTCCGGATCGGTGGTGTACTCCACAATGTCGTCTTCATCCCTTACGGAGGTGGAGAGGATAGGGTTGCCCAGCTCTTGCACCAGGGCGCGTATGATACTATTGTCCGGCACGCGTATCCCGATCGTTTTTTTATTGTTTTTAAAAAGCTTGGGCACATTGCTGTTGGCTGGTAGAATAAAGGTATATGGCCCCGGTAAATGCCTTTTCATCACCTTAAACACATGATTGTTCAAAGGCTTTGTGAAGTCAGATATATGGCTTAAGTCGTAACAGATAAAAGAAAGATTGGCCTTTTTCAGGTTGATGCCTTTGATACGTGCCACCTTTTCAACGGCCTTTGCATTGTTGATGTCGCAGCCAATGCCGTAGATGGTATCGGTAGGGTAGATGACTATGCCACCGTTGCGCAATACATCGGCTACTTTGCGTATTTCTTTCTCGTTCGGATTTTCAGGGTATATCTTTACTAACATGGTAATAGCTTAGTTTGCTTAAAAATAACAAATAAAATGAAATTGACAGATACAAAAAAAGGCTCTGCTATTTCTAACAGAACCTTCTTTTGTGGGGAGAGCAGGATTCG
>DIYS01000017.1 GCA_002429115.1 Saccharicrinis sp. UBA6048
GTCAATTTCACCGTTTTTTCCAGGTTTTGATAAGTGAAGAGTTTAGAGTGAAGAGTGAAAAGTGAAGAGTGAAGAGTGAAGAATGAAAAGTGGAGAGAGGGGAGTAGTGAAGAGTTAAAAGTGAAGAATGAAAAGTGAAAAGGTCCATTAGATAGCCAAAAATGCATCATACGAAAGAAATAGTTATTTGGTTTAGGTATCTCAAAATTTGTATGTTAAAAGAACTATGAAATAGTTCAAACATGAATAAGCGCAGGTGAAACTTGTGGTATGCTAATAATCTACAGAATGAACCCTGAAGGGGTTCAACTATTGTAAGTTAATCGGTAACTCCACTAAAAATTCCACCCCGTCATCGTGGTTTTTATAGGATAGGTAACCATTGTGCTCCTCAACAATGTTATAGGCGGTTGATAAACCAAGGCCTGTTCCGTTGTTGATGGATTTGGTGGTAAAAAAAGGATCAAATATGTGTTTGCCTATCTCTTTATCAATGTTTGCACCTTTATTAAAGATTGAAATACAGGCATATTTGCCTTTCCCATTTTCTGAAATATAACAGTCGATTTTAATTAGTTTATCGCTCGCATTTACAGAAGCGCTGATGGCATTATCAATGATATTTAAGGCCACCTGGTGTATCTTTTCAGCATAAATACTAATTGGTATGTCAATTTTGAATGCTTTTATAATTTTAAGGTCATCAGGCATCTTTGTTTTAAGGAACATGAGCGTTGATTCAATAATGGAATGAATGTCATGATCGACTTTGGTGCTTTTACCACTGTACGAGAAAGTCATTAATGAGCTCACAATAAACGCAGCCTGATCAACCCCTTTTTCCAAAATTTGATCAGCCTCTTGCAGATCAGTTTTGATAAGTTGGCTGTCTCGTCCATTGTCGATGTCGTCTATCGCATTTTTGACCATTAAAGTGCCTGTGGATATAAAGTTAAGCGGTGTATTTATCTCGTGGGCAACACCAGCTGTTAATATTCCCAATGATGCCATTTTTTCCGATTGTATTAGTTGTTCCTGTGTAGTTTTCAGATGATTATTAATCGCCTTAAGCTCTTCCACATGCTTATCAAGCTTATTGTTGTTAGAAAGTAATTGCTCTTGTTTTTCATGGAGCCGTTTTTCATATAGGAAATTAATCCATTTCAGATAATAGACTGCAGCATTAATAAATACAAAAATGGCTATAGCAGTTATCTCGGCATAAACCTGAAAACCTTTGTAAACTGCCGGGGCATTTAGCGTATTGGGACTAAAATGAAGAATTAAGTTATCAATGATCAGTAAGAGGACAAAATAATAGACTAAGGATGTAATGTATAGCCAGGCTCTTCTCGATGGTTTGATAAGCAATTGTGGTATCAACGATAGGGCAATAATGATATCGGTATAGTTGAAAAAGCTATCTTCTTCAACAAAACCGATGAATGTAGGGACCAGAATCAGGACAAAGGGCGTGAGGAATATTAACAATGCTTTTGCCAGGTTGTGCTGTTTGTAATACGATAACGTGAAGTGTATAATATTGATGCCCATCATCCATAATATCCTGTAACTGGCAATGGTTATGCTTGTATCATTAACGACACGTAAAACATGCAATGCCACAGACATTAAGAGCAAAATGATGAAAAGAGTTGTATTTAATTGATTGCTAAGAACAATAGATCTGTCATCTAAATTTTTTTTCTCTTCAATACCCAGGTAGGATATGAAGTGCCATACTTTGCTCAACAAGTTCATAGAAAAGTGTTTATGGGTGAACAAAATAATAAAAAAAAGCTACTTGAAGTATTTATCGGTTTAAATAAATTAAGAAGGAATCGTAATAGATGTGTTTTTCTCTGAGTTTTTTCTTAACTTTTTAATGCTAATGATAAAAACCGAGCACTATGAAAGGGGGAAAAATTAATATGGTCGATCTTGATTTCGAATACAAAATGTGGAAAAACCGCCTGGATTTATTCGTGAAGGAAATAAAAATTCTTAAAGATCGAAATGAAGAAGTTAAAGATGAACAGTTTATTGATGAGCTGAATACGGTTGAGCTTATGGTGTTGGATGAGCACACCGAACAATTGAAGAAGCTCATTAACCGGATTAAGGTTCAGGAAGACGAACTGAGGTTTTACAACAAAGATTTTCCGATTACAAAGGCACATCAATATTTTAAAGATCATGAAGCTTTGCGTGATAAAATGAATGATATTTCGAAGATTCATTTTTACCGGGTGTCTGACTTGATAAGTGCCCTGGGGATTTAAAAATATTTAATCAGAATCGGCTTTGGTAATAAGAACCTGCAATTTTATGGAGTTGCAGGTTCTTTTGTGATATAGATAAAAATGGTATAAGGTCTCACTTTTGAACACCTTTATAAAAAGCAAAACTTTTCGTTATCGATGTTCACCACTTACATATACCCATTTGCCTTTTTCCAGCTCAAAAACAGAACGCTCATGTATTTCCTGCAGTTGACCATTCTCCAAAAATAGTGCCCGAAATTCAACAATTCCTGTAGTATCACCATTTTGCCCCGCACTTGTATTCAGTACAGTAAGTCCCATCCATTGAACCGATTTGGCCCAATTCAGAATACTCTTACGTTCTTTTACCGGGCGTGTTCGCGAATGGTGGCTGCGCATCAGGTAATCTACATCAGCAAGGGTAAAGGCGGTATATCGTGAGCGCATAAGAGCTTCGGCACACAGGGCACTTTCAGACCCGCTGATAATAGGTTGACAACATTGTTGATAAGGCTTTAGTGAGCCACATGGACAATTGGATTGCATTGATCTCTGTTTGATTTACATGACGCAGCAAAATTAAGTTTTTCGCTCATAAAAATATAGTAGGGTATCCAAAAGTTACTATCGTTCTCCGAGTTGGTTGCCGAGCGGAGCCGAGGTGCAGTCGAGATGTAATTCAACAAGAGTTGACTATCAGGAAGTGATCACCTCGACTCCGCTCAGTGAACCAATGTTTACTATATTTTTTGATTTCCTCTTGATGCAAATTAATTGGAAAAAAAGTCCACTTTTCAATCTTATTTAGCCTGTTATAAAACATGATACGATAATGCCCATTTTGCATTTACGAGTCATATAATTTGCATAGTTTTGCCCTCTCAATTAATCATTTTAATAACAAAAAAGAGTACTTGTAACAGACAGATAATTAGGAATGAGAATGAGCAAAGATGAATTGATTGCTCAGTAGTTTTTTTAATAAGTCAATTTACCTCCAACAATAACAAGTCAATAATAAAATGTTTCCCAATCATATTTCCAATGAAATAAAGAACCCCAAGGTTCACGCTATATATTTTAGTCCGGCCCGGTCAACCAAAAAAGTCGTTGAAGCAATTGCTTCAGGCATCTCTGATGATGTTCAGATTCATGATATCACGCAAGGTATACAGAAGCAGGTTGATATTAAACCTAATGAAATCGCCGTTGTTGGTGTACCAGCCTATTCAGGTAGGGTGCCAGCTTTGGCATGTGAATACTTACAGCAAATAAACGGAAATGGCGCAAGGGCGATTGTAACATGTGTATATGGAAATAACGATTATCAGTATACGCTGGATGAATTGACGCATATTTGTGGAGACAGGGGCTTTATTCCTATCAGCTCAGGTGCTTTTGTGGCACGTCATTCTATTTTTCAGGAGGTGGCTAAAGGGCGACCGGATAAACGGGATCTGGATAAAGCACGTCAATTTGGTAAGCAAAGTGTTTTGCATACCAGGGTTTCAGCTGGTGGTCAGCAAAAACTGAAAGGTTTACACCCCAACCGTCCTGTAGGAGAAATATCACTGGCTGTTAAGACCGATTCGAACTGTAACTACTGCGGTGCCTGTGCCCGCTTATGTCCCGTAGGAGCCATTGATTTTAACAATCCGAAAAAGACCAGTAAAAAAGATTGCATTGCCTGTGCCAGGTGTATTGAAATGTGCTCTTACAATGCCCGTAAATTCAAGGGTTTGCTCTATCATATTGCCCGTAAGCGTTTTGAAGATAGTAACCAGGAGCGAAAAGAGGTGGAAGTCTTTATTCCTCTTTAAAGGTGAAAAGTAAATAAGTGCTCATTAATAGAGTTTACAGCTTATCAATTCCACATTTTTCCTTTCCTTTGCAAAAAAACAACACACAATGGCTAAAGACTATAAATCGCGCATGAAGGTAAAGGCAGAAATGGAAGATGCTTTTGCTGCTTTTATAAATCCGTTTACCATCGAATTGTGGAGTGGATATCCGGCTGTGATGAGCAAAGAAGCTAATTCGGAGTTCTCTCTCTGGGAAGGCGATATAGTTGGACGCATATTGGAAGTTGAGGAAGAGAAGAAGATTGTGCAGGAATGGTATTTTGGTGAGGAGGAAGCTCAATCCATTGTCACGTTAAAATTCTTTCAACAAGGTGGTGGTAAAGTGCAGGTAGATCTTCTGCATACAAATATTCCAGACGAAGCATACGACGATATTGTTGAAGGCTGGGAAGAGTACTACCTGGGGGCCATCAAAACATTTCTGGAAGTAGAATAACAGATGCTTTGAAAGTGAAATATTGCCTTGTTGGAAGCTCCTTTGTAATGAGGTTTTTAGTTATGGAAAACTAGGTAGTTTGTAAATAAATAATTGCCGAGGTGCTTCATGTTTCTGTGAATAAGTTATTTGCCATATTGAATGTTCTTACTTTATTGCCTTCGGCGAGTTACTTTTTTAGTTCATAAAAGTATGATTTAATTTGTATTCATGATTTCCGTTTCACTCCAATTCTCGAGGTAAAAAACTAACGAAAAACCCCCAGCCTGAAATTCATTGACAAGTTATTCTAAGTAATTATCATCTCAACTCGCCAATCAAAATTGACCGATTGGAAGAGTATTATTGATGTTCCTGATAGTCAAAAGCGATTGGCTTGAACTATTTTAATCAAAACATTCATTCAAATGATAATTACAAGAATGAACTAAGTCAATGCATTTAGGGCTTATTCTCAACAACCATCTAACTTCTGATTTTAAAAATTTACATCAACCATTCACCATTCGAAACATAGTTTCGATTGCGGGTCAGCCTGTCTCATTTGCGAGCCGGCGTAAGGGTGAATTGATAATTATTTAGTTGAACAAAGCTGGAGCTTGCTTACTTCTTTCGTGAAACTTATAATTTTCAAGAGCGGGTGGAAGCATAAATGAGACTAGCCCTTTTGTTTCGTTTACGGCAATGGGAAACGAAAATCTGTCTGATAAGACATTATTGTATTACTTATAATATCTTCAATTAATACCAATCTACTTTCTGGCTATTCCTGATGATCAGGACTAACCAACTGTTATGATCTGGACATCATACTCATAATTGCTTATTTTATAGGTAAATAAAAATTACTTACCATGGATAAATCAAGCAAAAAGGAGTACACCAATGGTGAAATAACCGTTGTGTGGCAGGCATCAAAATGCATTCATTCAGGTATTTGTGTAAAAACCTTACCCAAAGTGTATAATCCGGAGGCTAAACCCTGGATTAAGGTTGACAATGCCTCTTCAATAGAGTTGATGCAGCAAATTAAAAAATGCCCGTCAGGTGCCTTAAGTTATTACCTTAACAGCGAGGGAGAAAAGCAAGAGGCCACACAGGAAACCTTAATTGAAGTATTGGAAAATGGGCCTTTATTAGTTCAGGGAAAAGTCAATATCAGATACCATAATGGCCGCACTGAGCAAAAGGATGAGTTAACAGCTTTTTGTAGATGTGGACATTCTAAGAGTAAACCATTCTGTGATGGTTCGCATAACGAGGCAGGTTTTGAAGGATAAGAACTTTCGTTACCGAAGTTTTTTCTCTGTATTAGAGAAGATATTTTTTACAGACAATCAGATTTGACAAAAAATCAATTGGCACATATATTGCCATTCAACGGATAAAAACCTGGATAATGAATGGTTCTGTAAGAATAGTAATAAGTATTGCTTTACTCATGTTGATGGGATTAATCTCTGCTACCTCTCAGACTACCTGGGAAGTAACAGTGAGTAACTTTTCTTTTAGTCCGGCCGAATTGACAATTAATGTGGGAGACGAGGTGGTATGGAATAATACCATGGGCACACATAATGTAAATGGTACGCAAGAAACTTTTCCTGACAATCCCGAATCTTTTGGTAATACGGTTCGGAGTTCGCCCTGGGAGTATCGCTATACATTTTCTGTTGCAGGGAACTATAGTTATCAATGCAATCCGCACTCCTCACAAATGCAAGGCACTATAACAGTTAATACTGCCACGTTTATCCGTTCATCGCTGGCTAAGCTCAGAGGTATACAGATGTATCCGTTGCCAGTTGTTAGTAAGCTGACGATCGAACTTGAAAAAGCGGTTGCCCATAACTATGAGAAGTTTGAGATTTATGATCTGACAGGTCAAAAAATTCATTCTTCGGCAATTAAAAATTCAGAATTGATAGAATTAAATCTGAGTTACTTATCACCATCCATTTATATTTACAGGTTTTACCAGTCTAATGGGGTTATTACTTCGGGCAAGCTTATTAAAAAGTGAAAAAGTAATAGTGAATAGTTAAAAGGGAAAATGGATCGCAGCTTAATATTTCTTTTTGCTGTACTTTTGTTTTATTGGCAGAGTAGATAAAATATGTGGTATTTGTGATTAACTTCTCTATTCGAGAAAGATAAATCAAGCGACATATCTATTTGCCGATCTGGAAATAACAAATGAATAAAAAACTGTAAAATATGAGAGTAGTTGCATTTAATGGAAGCCCGCGAAAAGAAGGTAATACTTACCATGCCTTAAAATTAGTATGTGAACAGTTAGAAAATGAAGGTGTTGAAACCGAAATTATCCATCTCGGAAATAAAGGAATTCAAGGTTGTTTAGCATGTGGTAAATGCCGTGAGAATAAAGATGAAAAGTGCATTATCAAAAAAGATGATGTCAACCTTTGGATTCAAAAGATGAAAGAAGCAGATGGCATGCTGTTTGGTTCACCGGTACATTTTGCTGCCTTAGGTGCCAATATTAAAGCCTTTCTCGATCGTGCATTTTATGTGTCTGGTTCCAATGGCAACCTATTTCGTCATAAAGTAGGCGCTAGTGTAGCAGCGGTTCGTCGCTCTGGCGGTTTACCAACCTTTAATGAAATGAACAACTTCCTGAATTACTCAGAAATGTTTATACCAACAGCCAACTACTGGAATGTGATTCATGGCGCGGCGCCTGGTGAAGTATTGAAGGATGAAGAGGGGGTTCAGATTATGCGCGTATTAGGCAAAAATATGGCTTATTTACTAAAGCTAATTGATGCCGGAAAATCATCTGTACAGGCACCAGAGCAGGAGAAGAAAATCTATACAAATTTTATCAGGTAGATATTTGATCTATTGTAATTTAAAGAGATAAACTTTAAATGCATATATACTAAGGGTGTTCCATAAATATGATTGCTTATCGAGCGTAGTCGAGATGAAATTTGATTAATATTGATTTTCAACAAATAAACACTCAGTATTCCCTTCGGCTCCGCTAATGCCATTAGCTTAAGATTTTTAAAAGCAATATTTTTTATTAAACAATCAAGAATTATAAGCTGTAAATCATTCCCCTTCCAGACTGAGTCGGGACAAGCTCTGAATTTTAGGAGGGGTGCCAAAGGCGAGGTGGTATTCTAATAAAACCACCTCCCCTCAGCAAAGCTGAGGTACTCCTCCTTCAAAAACTACTCTTTACCCATATTATTGTTTAATATGTT
>DIYS01000226.1 GCA_002429115.1 Saccharicrinis sp. UBA6048
TTAATTCTCTAGAATATTTTACTATAAGTGGTAACATAGTGTATGATTTAACAGACCATCTCCCAAATTTTTTGGTTTTTAATGATTTTGCATCTCTCCCAAGAAATATTAAAATGTACAAAAGAGATTACTCCACTTTTGACCAACAAGCTTTAATCAGTGAAATACAGTCTATAAATTGGCAGGTATTATTCATTGATCATAATCCAAATGACATGTTCAATTCCTTCTATAAAGAAATTTCTAATATTATAGACAAGCATGTGCCCATAAAGCAATTATCAAGGAAGGAACTCAAAGTAAGATCAAAACCCTGGATCACTCCAGCCATAAGGAAGTCTATACAGATAAAAAATAATTTATATAAAAAGTATATTAAATCTAAATCAACTTATTATCATATTAGGTTTAAATTATATCGAAATAAAATAAATCATTTGTTAAAAATAAGCAAAAAGCAATATTATAACCAATACTTCCATGATAATATCACGGATGGAAAAAAGATATGGAAAGGTATAAAGCAGATAGTTCAGTTTAAGCCAAATACCAATCAAAAACTTGTCAAGATTATGGATAATAATGAGGAAATTTCTGATGCTAAGTCTATTGCAAATGCTTTTAATAATTATTTTTCAAATATTGGGAAAGTGCTGGATAATCAAATTCCTAGAGGTCATAGTAATCCTATGGATTATTTACATAGTCCAGTAAAAGATAGTTTCTTCCTTTTCCCTACCACAAGAGGGGAAATTGAAGTTGAAATATCAAATTTAAGAACAAGCAAGGCAGTAGGTCCTTTTAGCATCCCTATTGATATACTTAAAATTATTAAATGTGTTGTTTCTAAGCCATTAGAAATACTCTTTAATGAATCATTCTCTACTGGAATAGTACCTTATGACTTAAAATTAGCAAATGTAGTACCTGTGTTTAAAAAAGGATCACAAACAAGCCTATCTAACTATCGTCCTATTTCTCTCCTATCTATCTTTAATAAATTACTGGAAAGGCTTATGTATAACAGAATGATTAAATTTCTGGAAAAGAATGATATATTTTACACTAAGCAGTTTGGTTTCAGATCAAAACATAGTACAGATCATGCAATTCTTTGTATAATAGACAGAATACAGAAAGCAATTGATAACCGTAGTTTCTCATGTGGTATATTTTTAGATTTCAGCAAAGCCTTCGACACTGTTAACCATGAAATTTTGATTAATAAGCTTGAATATTATGGCTTTCGGGGCCTAGTCAAACAATGGTTCATTTCTTACCTTAATGAGCGTCGTCAAATTGTTACTGTAAATTCAGTCAAATCTGCAGAGTGCAGTGTATCATGTGGAATTCCTCAAGGGTCAGTACTTGGCCCATTGCTATTTCTGTTATACATAAATGATTTCAGTAAAAGCTCTAATGTTTTTGATTTTCACCTCTTCGCAGATGATGCTAACCTGTTTTATGAAGCTAAGAATCTTTCGGCTCTTGAAACCGCGGTAAATTGTGAATTGGCAAATGTGTACACCTGGCTTTGTGCTAATAGATTGTCGCTCAACATAGAGAAATCAAATTATGTTTTGTTTCATCCACCTCAAAGAAATATCCAAAGATTTAGTTTTTCTCTAAGTATTAATAATCATCAGCTTAAAAGAGAGTACTGTATTAAATATTTGGGGCTCATGATTGATTCAAATCTGAGTTGGAAAAAGCAAGTTGAATGTGTACTGAAAAAGGTCAGAAGAGGAATTGGTATTCTTAGCAAAATTCGTCATTATATTACTAAAGACATTCTGAAAAGCTTATATTATACTCTTATTTATCCCTTTCTAATATATGGATTAATTGCTTGGGGTAATACCTACAATACTACTCTTCAACCAATCTATATTCTGCAAAAAAAGGCTGTTCGAGTTATTACTTTTTCAAGTTTTGATCATCATTCTAGCCCCCTGTTTAAGTTACTAGGTATAATTATATTCCCTGATCTTGTCAAGTACCATATAGGAGTTTTTATGTATAAATATCATAATCAGTTACTACCATCTGTTTTCAATTCTTTCTTTACCAAAGTAGACCAGGTCCATAGCTATAATACACGGCACGCTTCTAAATTGTCTTATTATCTTCCTAAGGTACGAACAAACTATGGAAAATTCAATATTCGTTTTCAAGGCCCTATGATATGGAACTCTATAGATGAAGATTTCAAAAGATCCTCCCTTTCCTTATTTAAATTAAAACTGAAAGAACATCTAATTAACATTTATTAATGACTTCATTACATTCCTGACCGGTGTTTTCTAGACAAATAGCTGTAGGTTAATGCAGTCGTATAATTTATTTAATGTTTATCTCCTTATTTTTTTTTTGTTGTATTTAATGTGTCTGTCTGTGTTTACTTTAGTTAGCTACCGACTTCAATTTGTAATATATATGTAATTAACTGGCAACCTGGCATTTATAACTATTTCAGGTTATTTCAGGTTGCCAGTTACCCTTATTTTTTAGATTAATTATTATGTAATGT
>DIYS01000134.1 GCA_002429115.1 Saccharicrinis sp. UBA6048
GGTTCGAGTCCCGTTTTTCGCTCGAAGGGACTATGGTCCCTTTTTTAAAGTAATGAAGTGCCGCCCAAGTGGTGAAATTGGTAGACACGCAAGGTTGAGGGCCTTGTGGACGATTTAGTCCGTGCTGGTTCGAGTCCAGTCTTGGGCACAAAACCGAAGTCAAATGAAAAGCTTCGGTTTTTATATGCTTATTACTTGCCCAGATGGCGAAATTGGTAGACGCGCTGGTTTCAGGGACCAGTGTTGGCAACAACGTGCAGGTTCGAGTCCTGTTCTGGGCACAGGAATGAAAACAAAATAATCCCTTGCATCGATTGACGTTGCAAGGGATTATCTATTTAATACATTCTGATTCCAGCTATATCCAATTTATTAATTGAATTGCAGATTCACATAGTGAGCATCCTCCGGAATTTCCAATTTACTTACCGGATGGTCAACTGGATCAATATCAATAGGATGTTTACGCATAATCATTCGGAACACGATTGGTACATGGTCAGAAATCTTATCACTAAAATCACTAACTGTTCGATCAAGACGAACAATGGCCGCATCATCACCTGAAATATTGCCAGGTACAATGTCATTACTGATTATTATATGGTCGATTAATGATCGGTGGCGTTGCCCGACATATGATATTGAACCGTCTTTTGCATCATCAGCTGTCATGGCGAATAAATCAAACGTATCCTTATGCAAGGCATCAAGCACATCATTATCCAAGCGTTCATTAAAATCACCGCCTAATACAACCGGAAGTTTATAAGTTTCACGAATATCATCAATAATTTCAGAAAGGACTTTTGCCGCAAGTCTTCTTCGTGCTCTGCTTTGGGCATCACCAAAGGCTTTAAGGTGAACCACGATCATAATAAACTTGATTTCATTAACAGTGCCTTCATCCTTTACAGTACACTCGGCAAACAATGGCCATCGTGGGAAAGCCGTTTTACCATCAACCGTTCGCTGATCAAGCAAGTCCCTGTTAAGTTCAACAATATCCTCGCGCATCTCCACCTTACAGGTGTCCTGATCGTAAAGAACAGCGATGTCTTGCCGACCATGAGTGTCAAGTAAAATATAATTCATGTTATCACCGCGCTGATTAAGATTAGCTATCATTTTATCCATGGCTCCCTTTTCAACTTCGGTCAGTCCCATAATATCCATCGATAAGCGGGAAATAACTTCAGAAACATTATTAACGCGAGTTTGTGATACCCGATTGTTAAAATGCTCGATGTTCCAAAATCCGATGTCCATGCAGTCTTTTGAGCCTACAAAGTCAGGCACTTCGACTTCTACACCTTCGTCATCTTCGATTCCTATTACGTCAAAGAAGCCCAGGTATGGACTGTAATCCGGAATGGCATTAATGACATGATGCAATTCTTCGCGCACCTCATTTTCGGTTCTAAACAGCCTTAATAGATGTGCCACAATGGCAGAAATACGAATACCTTCATTCTCGGCATTTAATGTGTCAATTTTCCAGCCTGCGTGATGCAATGCAACCAATTCCCATTGGTCATTAAAAACCGGGGAACCTGAAGAACCAGGTAAGGTGTCAGCTTTATAGTGCACCACTTTATCCTTCACCCTGATAACGGTATTACGATGAATGACCACTTGTTTCATTTCACCTTTAGGATGCTGGATAATGTTAACCCGTTCATTGCGAGTAACCGTTGCAGGACTTCGTAATAACGGAATATGTGGTAAATCCTTCACCTTTTCTTTGTCACAGGCAACAATTGTGAAATCAAGGCGCTGATTGGTGATAAATAAGCGATCCGGTTCAAGCGTCACTCTTTGCAAAGTTTCACCTTCTTCATAACCAAATTCGATCACACTGGTAGATGCAGCATCAATATCGCCCAAAACATGATTGTTGGTCATAATGATGCCAGGAGCTATTAAGAATCCTGTCCCATAGCCTTTAATATACTGGTTATTACGAATAACCACACGGCATACGGCATCTGCACACTTGGCACCTAAATCCAGAAATTTAACCGGCAGGAAGTTCGGTTCATGATCTATTTTCTCAAAATAGTCTTTGATTTGTGCTTCAACTTTTTTTCGTTCCGTTTTGTCAGATAGCTTGTTAATAGGTTCTTTAATCAATTGTCGTGCTCGTCTGCTGACTAACCTGTTAAAAGATGATTCTTTTAAATCGCAGGTGTCTTTTACCAGCATCTCCTTCCCAGGGCAAAGGGGATGGAGTTTAAGTTTTTTGTCTTGTCCAGTCATGGGGTGTAAATTTTAAGTGGTGAATATTATGATTCACAAAATTACTATTGCATTGCAAGTAATGTCAAGGTATAAATGAGGATGTTTTTTAATTATTTTTGATAAAATAATAGCCGCTAAATGTAAATCGAGCACTACTTGTATTAAGATTAAGACTTTAAGTAATAAAGCGAAGTTCATGTTTTGAAAATGCATTTATTTCAAACTACTACAATTCATCTATTCAATGAGATAGTTACTGTATTGATAGTGGATCGCAGTCACGATAAATCAGCCCTGGCACGTCACATTGCTATTCTTCCATATTCAGACAATCCATTAACTACCTAAATAATAAAATGTTAATTCAATTCTAGTTTTTTTGGATATTTTAAGTAATCGTCATAAATTGAATGGAAGATGTATTTTTATGATTAACCTATTCCTAAAGAGGTCTCCATTTATGAGGATTATTATACCAGTAATAGCTGGTATATACCTGTCAACATTTTTCCATGATCGTTTATCGATTGTAATTGGTTTTATAATCGCTCTGCTGCTGTATATTTCGGTAGTTTTATTAACTCATTTTAAGCCTGTGTATCGACATCGATACTGGCTTGGAGTATCTGCCATTGTTGTGTGCTTTTCATTCGGATTGCTTTATAGTCTTCTGCGTCAGCCGCAAGTGATCGATGAATATAAAGAGGCTGCAATTTCTGTACAGATAATTGATAAAATTGGTGAAACGGATAAAAACCACAAATACGAAGCCTACCTAATCCCACAGTCTGATGATTCTGTAATTTCTAACAAGCTAAAAGGTATTATATATTTTGCAAAAGCCGATATTCATACACCCTTCAATACTGCTGATTATCTCTATTTAAAGGGGAAGTTTATAGAATATAATGTGCCTAATTCACAATTTGATTTTGATTATGGAAATTATCTTCGCAATCAGCGCATAGAATTTCGGTTTATCGCTGATTTTTATAAAAAGCAAAATATTACCCAGTCAACTATCGATGTAAACATTTTCGCCGCCAGACTAAAACAATTTCTAATCAAGAGGTTTAGAGAAAATGGTTTAAATAAAACACAGATATCTATATTAAACGCTCTTTATCTGGGTGATAAAAGTATGCTGAGCTACAAGCAAAAAAGTGCATTTTCTGATGCCGGAGCAATGCACCTCTTGGCTGTCAGTGGTTTGCACACAGGCATTGTTTACCTGATATTATTAGGCTTCCTAAGAATTATTGGCATTAAGAAATATCCACTTTTATCAATTACTGTAGTTCTTCTGGGTTTATGGTTCTATGCGCTGATCACCGGCTTCTCTCCATCCGTATTAAGGGCCAGCATCATGTTTTCGATTCTGGAGATTGGCCGGATGTCCAGGCGATCAACAGGGATCTTTAATTTATTAGGGGCATCCATGTTTATTATTATCATCATTGATCCTTTGTCAGTGTATCAGGTTGGTTTCTGGTTAAGTCATGTGGCTGTTGCATCCATTATTTGCTTCTACCCTGCAATCAATCGTAGGATTACTTTTCAGTTCCCTCCCTTTCGTTGGTTGTGGTCGTTAATTGCAGTGTCATTGGCTGCACAAATAGGCACCTTGCCAATCACCATATTTCTTTTCAATTCGTTTCCGGTCTACTTCTTACCTGCTAATATTTTACTGATTCCAATTGTAGCGCCAATACTCTTTTTAGCCATCTTTGCATCGGTCTTTTGTCTGGCTCCTGGCGTGTTGAAGTTTATATTGCCGGCTTTGGCTGATGGATTAAGCTGGATGCAGAAAGTCGTTGAAACATTGAATAACCTGCCATATTCAACTTTGGAACATCTGTCATTTCATTGGTTACTAATGCCACTTATGTATTTAGTAATTGTTCAATTTCTTATTTACTCCAACTATAAATTCACCAGATACTTACGAAATGCTCTTGCTTTAGGAATTATTTTACTGATTGGCTTACACATTGATAAACTTATTCGACCGAATGAGGTTTTATTTATAACAAAAGTTAATGACAAAAGTGTTGTTAACATTATCTGTGGTTCTTCCAATACGATTTATACGAATGTGACGCTGAGCGAGAAAGAAATAGAGTTTGCCTTGAAAGGATTATGGGCCTATTGTAAAGCGCCGGTTCATGCAGATATCATTCTCATTGACCGTTTTCAGGAACCAATTGTGAGTAAGGTTGGTGATCATAGTATTTTGATCGTGCCGGAAGCGATGAATTGGAATGAAGATCAAAACACTCGCATGAAAGTAGATTATTGCATCTTGATGAATAAGCCGGGCTTTAGTGCAAACGAGTTAATTACCAGGATTGATGCAGCGCATATTGTTTTGCCAACGGCCTGGAAGTGGTATCATATTCGAAAATGGGTGAAAGATATTGATTGGGGTACTTATACGATTCATGATATAAAAAAAGATGGTGCACTTTTTGTGCAATCATAAACAGTTTATTAATCTTAACAGGGAATTTAATACGATTTTATTTGGAGTATTGGTGGTATTATCTATTAATTTGCGGAGTTTTTGGTCAATGAATGACGCAATAAAGAACGCTTGAGTTATGAGAATTTTTATAGCAGGTGCCGGTGAGGTTGGTACACACTTAGCAAAAATGTTATGCAACGCCAATCACGACGTAATCTTGATGGACGAGGAAGAGGAGCGATTAAAGCAGATTGATTCACATTTTGATTTAATGACGATTGTGGGTAGTATTTCTTCCATTGAAGATTTAAGAGAGGCAAATGTAAAATCGTGCGACCTTTTTATTGCCGTTCCTCCTTATCAGGATATGAGTATATTATCCTGTATCCTGGCCAAGCAGCTAGGGGCCAAAACCACTGTAGCTCGTGTTAATAACCATGAATATCTTCTGGAAGAAAACAAGGAATTTTTCAAACAGCTGGGTATTGATGAGTTAATCTATCCTGAACAACTGGCCGCTAAAGAGGTTTTTGCATCACTTAAGCAGGTGGGTACACGACAAATGTATGAATTTACAGGTAGTAAGCTGGTAATGTTTGCGCTTAAAGTGCGTGATAACGCTCGTATTGTCAATAAAACTCTGGCCGAAATATCGGGCATGTACGAAAAGCAGGAATACAATATTGTAGCTATCAACCGCGATAGTGAAACCATAATTCCAAGAGGTAAAGAAGAAATTAAGCATAACGATCTTGTATATATTATTACAACCAAGTCGGCTGTTAAACAGGTAATGGAAGACGCCGGTAAGAAGCAGTTCGACATTAAAAACGTCATGATTCTTGGAGGTAGCCGGATTGGAAAGAAGGTGGCACAAAAGCTAGGCAATCAATATGGTGTTAAACTTATCGAGATAGATAAGGAAAAAGCGGCTCGCCTGGCGGATATGCTTGCCGATACTTTGGTGATCAATGGCGACGGACGTAACCTTGAACTTTTGAAGGATGAGGGGATCAAAAAGATGGATGCTTTTGTGGCTGTTACAGGAAACTCAGAGGTGAATATACTGGCTTGTCAGCTGGCTAAAAAGATGGGCGTTAGAAAAACGGTGGCTGAGGTTGAGAATATTGATTACATCGATCTGGCTGAGAATATTGGAATAGGAACATTGGTGAATAAAAAGCTGATTGCAGCCAGTCACATATATCGCTATACCCTTCGGGCTCATGTATCACATGTAAAATGTTTAACTGCTACCGACGCTGAGGTGCTTGAATTAATCGCACAGCCTGGATCTAAAATTACAAAGGGACCATTGCATAAGCTAAGCCTTCCTAAAGATGTGAATGTTGGTGGTGTGATCAGGGGCGAATCGGCAATTATAGCCAGTGGAAATACTGAAATAGAAGCACATGATAAGGTGGTGATGTTTGCTATGCCTTCAAGCTTTACCAAGATTGAAAAGATGTTCAGCTAAGACTTTCATTTATGAATCAAGACATACTGTTTTACCTGATGATTGGAGTTGGTGTGCTTATCTTTGGTGCATCCATAACCAATTGGGAGTGGTTCTTTAAACAACGACGCGCTCAAATCATGATCAAACTAATGGGGCGCAATGGAGCCCGTGTTTTCTATGCACTTTTGGGGCTCTTCTTCGCAGCATTTGGCTGGATGGTGATGACCGGTCAGATAAATGTGGGTTCACTTTTTTAAATAAATCAACTTCGATTGTAACCTTTTGTTTTTATCTTGTATCTCATGGGAGAAACAAATAAAAACAATAAAATATGAACGATTTTGCATTAATGATATCATGGCTGGGCTTTTTTGCCATGGTTTTTTTCTCCTGGTTTTACTATCTGCAGGCCCGAACAAAAGAACGTACACTACTCATTGAAAAAGGTGCGGATGCCAGTAACTTTTATGCCCAAAAACCTGAACGAAGAGGTTTCCGATTTCCCTGGCTAAAACTCGGGTTGTTATTGGTAGGCATATCTTTCGGAATGAGCTTTGGTTTTGTTGTAAGTAGTAATTTTCAGGATAGTTTTCACCGTATCCAGGAACCCTTTGTTTTTGGAATGACCATTTTATTTGGAGGTCTGGGTATGATCGCTGCTCATTTTACTGACAAAAACCGGAATAAGTAGTGGAGGATATTTACATCAAAAAAGTAATAGAAGGCGATGACGAAGGGTACCGCTACTTTATTCGACGGTACCAGAACATGGCCTTCTCTATTGCTATTTCTGTTGTAAAAGATGAGTTCTTAAGCGAAGAAGTGGTTCAGGAAGCTTTTATGAAAGCTTTTGACAAAATGGGATCATTCAAGCGAAAAGGAAAATTTAGTACCTGGTTTTACCGGATCATTGTAAATATTGCTTTTCGAAAGCTGGATAAAGAAAAGAAATGGAAGAATGAACCTCTGGTGGCTGTTGAAGATGTAGTTGATGACTCAGTGCTTAACCAATTGGAGCAGGATGAAAGAAAGTACTATATCAACGAAACTCTAAAAGTTATGAATCCCAATGAAAGTCTGGCATTACGCTTGTTTTACCTGGAAGAGCTTTCGTTAAAAGAATTGAAAGATGTGACAGGCTGGTCAGATAGCAAGGTAAAGGTCATATTACACAGAGCACGTAAAAGTTTTTATTCACAATTGAGTTCTTTGTTAAAGCACGAGTCAAAATTAATTATCTGAGGTAAGTAGTTATGGAAAGAGAAAAAGAGTTGGATGATGTTCGCTTGCGATCGCTGCTTAAGGAAAGCAGGTTGGAGATGCCTTTTTCTGATTTTGAAGGCAAGCTTATGCAGCAAATTAATGCAAGCAAAAAGGGTAAAGCATCCATAATTAAGAATCTGAAATTGTCGTGGTTGTTCTTTCTGATGGGTTCTATCATCGGCATAGCGATGAGTATTCTTGTGCCAATGTTGCCATTAAATATTGCTGGTGTTGAAATGCATGTTTTCAAATATCCGATATTGGTAATAGTGCTCTTTGTAATAATGTGGCAGTTTGATTCCATGCTGAAATTAACCAGCCGATGTAAAAATGATCACTTAGAGTGAATACGGATGAGTAAAAAAGAAGGTTGAACCAATGCCAGGTTTACTCTCTACCATTATCTTTCCGCCTAAAAGTTCCACCAGATTTTTAGCAATTGACAGGCCTAATCCCGTGCCTCCAAGGTTAGCTCCAAAGCGTTCTTCCTCTCTGAAAAAGCGATCAAAAATTTGATCTACCCGGTCTTGCTTAATACCTACGCCGCTATCTTTAACATAAAAGCGAAGTGAATTAGTTGCATCATCCAATTGCACACCAAACTCAATCACTCCTTTTTGAGTAAATTTCACGGCATTTTCCAGCAGGTTGGTAAGTATCTGTCTTAAGCGGGTAACATCGCTCAACAGAATAAAATCCATAGGTAATTTAGGATCGATGAAATATTGACAAACAAGGTCGTCTTTTGAAAGGCGCCTGATTCTAAGACTAAATATCTCATGCAGTTTCTCAAATAACTGACGGATATTGATTTCTACTTTTACAATTTTGAGTTGTGAGGCTTCAATTTTTGAGATGTCAATAATATCGGATATAATTCGTAAAAGCTGCTGCGAGTTATCCTCAATTATACTAAGGTAACGATTTGTCTCTTCGGGTGAAACCTCTGAATTTTTAAGTAGGTCGGTAAAGCCTACAATTCCATTCAATGGCGTTCTAATTTCGTGGCTCATATTGGATAAAAAGGCGCTTTTCAGCCGATCACTTTCTTCCGCTTTTAGTTTGGCACTATTCAGCTCTTCATTAATGCCCTTTAGTATTTCATTTTGTTGCAAGAGTTGTATTTCCTTATTTTTCAGTTCGTTGGTAGTGTGTTTTAAATCGGTAATATCAATCATCGAAACCAACACTTTGCTCCAAGTCGATTCATAGCCTTTTGGTATTTTAACCGTGATAGAAACTATAAGCTGGTTGCCCCTAAAGGTGGTGTGTTCCGACTCGGTTTCATAAATGAAATCTCCCCTGTAAAAACAGATGAGCTCTTTGGCAAAATCGCTTAGGGCTTCTTTCGTAAATACCTTGTCGACACCTTGTTGGAGCACTTTTTTATGATCAACCTCCATATACTGAAGGGTCGCTTTATTAACATCCAGAATTTTTACTTTATGTGCACACTCTTCAACAAATTGTATCGAATTGCTGATGTAAGCTTCTATGTCGTCAATACCTGATGCTGCCAGATTGTCGATCATCTTTTTTGTTTCGCTAAAATCCTCTTCCCACAATGATATTGGCGAATCTTCAAAGATCTGTTTAAAACGGGCCTCGCTTAATGTAAGATTGGCATGGGCTAGTTTTCGACGTGTAATTTCCTCTTTTAGATTTTGATTAACACGAGAAAGCTCTGTTGTTCGTTGAGAAACCGAATTCTTAAGTCGCCTGTTGAATAGGAAGAAAAGTAAAAGTGTTATTAACGATATAGCAACAATAGCCAGCAGGATAATGGTGTACTGCTTGATTCTCTTATTTTTGAATAATATATAATCTTCAAATAAAAAGCCATCTATTGAATACAGTGGATGTAACAGGCCAATCTCAACAAAAATATCCCCGATGTATTTCCAGCGTTTGGCACTCATCTGCCCTACTTCAATGAGGTTGGGCATCACCAATTCTTCCATGATATTGGCTTCGTAAATCAACTCATCCCGGCTTAATTTGGGATTGTATTTTTTCAGAATTAAATCAATAATCTCTTGCTTATTATTCATGGCATATGACCAGCCTTTGATGGAAGCTTCAATAAACCGTTTCGTACGATTTTTGTTTTCTTCAACTTCTTTTTGTGAGGTAAACAGGATGTCGCCATATAAATCGATGCCGTACGATCGGGGTTTGAAAATAACGGGTTCGTAACCGGCCTTCTGAAGTAAAAAAGGAGCATCAGTGATATATGTGGTAACTGCATCTGTACGATCATTCATCAGGTCATTCAAATAGCCGGACGAACTGCCATAAATAAACTGAGCTTCAGAAATGTTGATTTTTTTTAATAAAGCGCGTATAGAAGAAAGTCCGTTAATGCCCAATGAAATGCGTTTATCATGCAAATCTTCAATCTGGCTGATGTTGGTTTTTTTATGAGTTAGTAATATTTCGGGCGAATGCTGAAATATAGCTGCTAAAGCGACTACCGGCATGTTGCTATTACGCGATATAATCAGTCTGGAGGACTCTAATCCATAATGGGCATTGCCGGATAATACTTCTTGTACAAAATTGACTCCTGTGTTTCCTTCCCTGACGATGACTTCAAGACCTTCTTTTTCGTAGAATCCTTTTTCAATAGCAGCGTAGAATCCTGCAAATTGAAATTGATGTTGCCATTTTAACTGAAGCACAACCGTGTCTTTACGCACTCCAGGGGGTGAAGAAAACGACATCAAACAAATTCCGATAAGCAGAACTGTCAGTAGAAGATGTTTCATCAATAGGTAGATTGTTGATTCGTGACTGAATATACAATCTTTTTTTCAGAATCTGTTATTTCCAGTTGACTGAATCAGGGGGTAATTATCTCAGAAACCACAAATTATAATTGTTACCACAAAGTCACCAAGAATATAAAGTATGTATAAATATCCTTGGTGGCTTAGTGGTGATGTTTTGCATTGCTTTTATTTAATACAAAATGCCTATACAGATCAATTATCTGAATAAATGAAGTTACAGCTAGTAAGACAATTGCATATACATTAATTACTTAACGTAAACCTGTTTCTCTTTCTTTTCAACAAGTTGCCCAAGGCATGTGGCATCCATACCTGCATCTCTAAGTAATTTTTCAACGTCTTCAGCTGCATTGGCTTCAACGGCGATTAACAATCCTCCACTGGTTTGCGGGTCGCAAAGAATGTTTTTGTAATACTCTTCTTTTAATTCCACATCGGCACCATAACTGAGCCAATTACGTCCGGTACCTCCCGGTATGCATCCCTGTTGGATGTATTCATCCAGCATATCCAGTTTGGGTACTCTCTCAAAGTCAACTTCTGCTGACAGGTTGCTGCCTTCGCACATTTCACTTAAATGGCCAATCAGACTGAAGCCTGTTACATCGGTCATTGCCTTAACACCATCGGTATTGGCCAGTTGTTTACCAAGTATATTCAGTTGGCTCATCAGCTTAGGAGCAATCTCACTGTGTTCTTCTTTTAGTTTCCCTTTCTTTTGAGCGGTGGTCAGTATGCCAACGCCTAAGGGCTTAGTCAGATATAATTGGCATCCAGCTGTGGCGGTATCATTGCGCTTCAGCTTTTTCAGGTCTACTCGTCCGGTAACGGCGAGACCAAAAATCGGTTCCGGACTGTCAATGCTATGACCACCGGCTAATGTGATACCAGCTTCTTTACAAGCTTGTCGTCCTCCGTCCATCACCTGTGAAGCCACTTCAGCAGGAAGCTTATCAACAGGCCATCCTAATATGGCAATGGCAAGCAAGGGCTGACCACCCATCGCATATATGTCGCTGATGGCATTGGTAGCAGCAATCTTGCCAAAAGTAAAGGCATCATCAACAATGGGCATAAAAAAGTCGGTGGTGCTTATAACGGCCGATCCATCGCCCAGATCGTATACAGCAGCGTCATCGCGACTGCTGTTGCCAACGATAAGGTTGGGATCTATAAGAGGGGTGATGTTGCTTTTTAAAATATCGGTCAGTACGGCTGGTGATATTTTACAACCGCATCCGGCTCCATGACTGTATTGTGTTAATTTATATTCCGGCATATTGCTCATCTAATGTTCTGATTAAGGTTAGTGCATTCTCTGTGGCATTGGTATCATCCATCGAAATGTAATGGATTTGATCCGTATCGCGCTTTTCAATGCCTCGCTTATAATATTTATCGTAGTACCTCAATGTTAAAAGGGCTACCTGGTAAAAATCGTCATCTTCCAGTAACTGAAGCGCTTTCTTAGTAATGTCATTACCCAGTCGTTTTGATATGCGATTGATCCCCCGAACTAACTTGGTTTTGTCGCCTTTGGCGTATTCTTTTACCAATAATTTAGCTCTTTCTTCCTGGCTTATCTCAATAAAGAAAACGGGAGACTGACGCATTTTCTGAAAGAGGTGCATCGGGATATTCACATCGCCTATGTTGGGACTTTCATCTTCCACCCAGATTGGTTCATCCATATTTAACTGATGCCATTCCCAATAAAGGTTATTTTCAAACTGCTCAGTCGTAGGCTGACGATCCATGCCAATGTTACCAAAGGCCGATCCTTTGTGCGAAGCCAGCTCTTCCAGGTCAAGTACCTGTTGGTCTTGCTTCACCAACTCATGTAAGATGTGGGTTTTGCCACTACCGGTGTATCCGCCAAGCAGCAACAGTTCTCCTTTATCAAAGTTGTTCAGTGCTTCGTGGCGATAGGCCTTATAGCCTTTGTCAATCACGTATACTTCGGTAAAACCATTGTCTTTAAGGTGCTGTGCGAATGCATGACTTCGCATACCACCTCGCCAGCAATGTATCACGATTTTCTTATCCGGAGCGGTAATTAACGATTCATCAATAAACCACTGCAGCTTCGGTGTGACGTACTTGTACCCGAGCTCAATGGCCGCTTCCTGCGACTCTTGTTTGTACACGGTTCCCACATGGGCACGCTCATCATTGGTAAATAATGGAATGTTGACAGCTGTTGGAATATGTCCTTTAACAAACTCACCGGGCGATCGAACGTCGATTAGCGGTAAGCTTTTATAATTATTTAAATAAGCTTGTATGCTGATGTCTTTTGGCATGGCGCAAAGGTAATGATATAGTTGGTGGATTTGTCTTTTAAGAAAAGGGTATCATAAGAAACTCTTATAACCACGAATTGCTCGAAGAACACTAAGTTTTAGTTTTGCGATGCAAAAGTGTATCTTCCAAGAGAAAGGTGCACAAACTGCGCACTCCCCCATCACCTATGCACTTCCTCAAAGGGGATTTATCATAGATACATATAGCTCAAAACAGCCACCGTAACAATCATGTACATCAAGGTTAAAGGAAAGCCTATCTTAAAGAAATCTTTGAAGTTGTAACCTCCCGGTCCGTAAACCATTAAGTTGGTTTGGTAACCAATAGGTGTAATAAAGTTGGCCGCCGCCGCGAAGGAAACTACCAAAATCAAAGGCATTGGATCTATAGGCAGGTTTTTGGCTGCGGTAATGGCAATCGGAAACATGATGGCAACAGCTGCTTTATTGGTGATGTAAGCCGCCAGAACAGATGTGATCATGTATATACCTACCAATAATGAAATTCGTCCAAATGGTAAGAAGACGCGAATCACCGTGTTGGCAATCATATCAGCCACGCCTGTTTTAATCATTGCAGTACCCAGGGCGATGGATAAGGCGATAATCACCCCTAAATTATAATCGATACTCTTAGGCAGATCTTTTGCCGAAACAACCTTCAGAATATTAATCATAGCCAGTACAATCAGCAATCCTATAAAGAGTGGCACCAGCTTAACTGCTGCCAGAAAAATAGCCAGAAGCGTTCCGCCAAACAAAGCCCATATTTTATAGCGCTCAGGTTTGCGCAATTCCTTCACTCGGGAAATCACATAAAAATCAATCTCATTTTCAATGTGACTGGTAAAGTTATCGCCTGCCAGTAATAAGAGTACGTCACCAGCCTTCAGCTTAACATCATCAATACCACCTCTGATACGCTCACCATTACGGTGAATTGCCAGCAGTGCAGAATCGTAATTACCTCTAAAATAGATATCCTTAACCTGTTTAGTAATAAGCGAACTATTGTGCGATATTACAATTTCAACTACCTGCGATCGCTTTAGCTTCGACATCATACCGACGGAAGGAACGGTCAAATCACTGTTATCAGACAGTAAGCCTGCGATATTGGTGTTATCACCTGCAAAACGCAATAAATCACCCTCCTGCAAAACAAAGTTACCTTCACGAATCTGATAAATCTCTTTACCACGGCAAATCTCAACCACTAACAAGCCATATTTCCCTTTGAAGTCCACATTCTTGACTACTTCGCCAATCAATCCTGAATTACTGCGAATTTCAGCCTCTACCAGGTATTTTCGCTCAGTACCTTTAAAATCTTCCAGAGCAGTTGCCCGATCAGGCAATAATCTATAACTGAAAAAGTACAGGTAAAGAAATCCCAACACCAGCATAGGCAAGCCAACCCACACGAAATCAAACATCTCAAGCGGAGGTAGCCCCGGAATAATCTCCTGATCGATCACCATACCACTGACAATTAAGTTGGTCGATGTACCTATCAGGGTTACACAACCACCTAAAATAGCTGCATAGGATAAGGGGATCAATAGCTTTGATGAGGAAATATTGTTACGTTGGCTCCATTGATGCACATATGGCATCATTACAGCCACCAGTGGCGTATTATTTAAAAAAGCCGAAAAACCACCGACCCAAAGCATCATCCGCCCCAAAAAGGATTTATACGAAGAAGATGTCGGGAAAATACGTGCAAAAAAGATTTCGATCACTGAGGTTTGTCGGATGGCATCGCCAAGTAACAGCAGCATGATAATAACCGCAATTTGCTCATTGGCAAAACCTTCAAGTATTTCAGATGGCGTTAATATCTTGAAGATACCCAACACCATTACGCCTATAAAAAAGGTAAAGGCAGCCCCTATCCATTCGCGATATAACGATAATAAAATGAAGGCTATTACTGAAAAAACAACTATTACGTCGATATGTGGCATTTATTGCAGCTCAAATAAATATGCTAATTTTGCCACAGTTTCTCGTACCTGCGGCAAGTAAACAAAAATATAAATTAAAAATTAAATAACTATTCCCTTTGGGATATTGCATAAAAAAACCAAGCGAATGAGCACATCCTCAATACGATCAATTGAACTTTTATCACCAGCAAAAAATTTAGAATGCGGCCGGACTGCCATCGATCATGGAGCGGATGCGGTTTATATTGGTGGTCCCGGGTTTGGCGCTCGTAAAAATGCCGGTAATTCACTGGACGACATTCACCAATTAATTGACTATGCTCATCTGTTTGGCGTTAAAATTTATGTAACTATTAATACACTTTTATTTGACCATGAAATAAAGGAAGCGAATACCCTGATTCATCAACTATACAAAATAGGGGCTGATGCAGTGATCATTCAGGACATGGGACTACTCGAAACTGAGCTCCCACCTATCCCGATTCATGCAAGTACCCAAACCGACAACAGAACGCTTGAAAAAGTTCAGTTTCTTGAACAGGTTGGCTTTGACCAGGTCGTTCTGGCACGAGAGCTTTCCATTCCACAAATCAAAACGATCAAGGAGCAAACAAACGTGCCCCTGGAATATTTTATCCACGGTGCTTTGTGTGTCTGCTATAGCGGTCAGTGCTACATGAGCGCATCTATAAATAACAGAAGTGCGAACCGTGGCGAATGCGCCCAACCTTGCCGTTTAAAGTATAATTTGCAAGACAGGAACGGAAACACAATAAACAGCAATAAACACCTTTTGTCGCTTAAAGATTTGAACCTCTCAGACCATATTGATCAGCTTATTGAGGCCGGCATTTCATCATTTAAAATCGAGGGACGTCTTAAGGATAAAGGCTACGTTGCTAATGTTACGGCTCATTACCGTCAGGTATTAGACAAAATCATCGATCAAAAGAAGCATCTTAAAAGAACCTCATCGGGCTTTAGCTTTAATAGTTTCACGCCAGAAGCCAATAAAAGTTTTAACCGTGGCTTTACGACTTATTTTGTCAATGGCCGTGAAAAAAATATCTGGTCAATAGACTCTCCAAAAGCAATTGGTGAGCATATTGGGCAAGTTAAAAAGGTGGCTAAAGATCATTTTACCATCGACCGAAGCATCCAACTTTCCAATGGTGACGGACTTTCATTCTTTACTAAAAAGAAAGAGTTAAGCGGATTGAAGATCAATAAAGTCAGTGATAATAAAATTTATCCGAACCATATGAAAGGCCTGTCACAAGGCATGAAACTATATCGCAACTTTGACAAAGCCTTTACGGATCAGGTGAATAATAACACAACCCGTCGCAAAATAGAGTGTGATATCGTTTTTAAAGAAACAAACAATGGCTTTTCTTTATCAATTAAAGATGATGATAAAATCGAATCAACAATAACAAGTTCCCTCTCTCCTTCGCCAGCCAATAATCCGGAAAGAGCCTTAGGGCAAATGGAGACACAACTTTCAAAGCTTGGCAACACCATATTTCAGGCCAATAATGTGTTCATTGAGTTAAATTCAGATTGGTTCTTCCAGGCCAAAGAGTTGAATAATTTGCGTCGCTCATTGGTTGAGAAGCACGAGCAAAGCAGAAGAAACCACTTTAAATCCAAAGAACGATCTTTCTCACCAAATGCGATCCCCTTCCCTAAATCATTATTAAACTACACAGCGAACATCGTCAACGGTAAAGCCCGGGAGTTTTATGCGCGTCATGGCGTCACTGAATCGGACTGGGGATTCGAAAAACAAGGAAATATTAACAATGCAGAGTTAATGCGAACTAAACATTGCTTACTCTATATGAATAGCCAATGCCTGAAAGAGCACCCTGAAGCCCGCAAGCTGCTTCCTTTAACATTATCCAATAACAAGGATTCCTACACTTTAGAATTTGATTGTAAAAACTGCGAGATGATTATTAAAAGATCATAGTGTAATGTAATTCTACCGAGTGTCACCTGTTTTACAGTCAAATTCAATTATTAGACTGTTGCATATGATATGCGTATCTGTTACAATGCTATCGCAAGTGCGGAAATCCATTGAGAGGTCGCGATAATAGGTGGCGCTATCGTTCCGACTTGCGGTGATAGTCCGCCCACAGAACAACTAAACAATATACGGGGATCTGACCAACTAAAACGGCACTGCCGCCTGCTATACATTATTGTGATTTGTTATTATTGTAGGTAGTTCTTTTATTAATCCGTTTAACTCCAATTTTCTTTTCAAGATATTGCATTAACGATAAACAGAGAAATGCTCCAAGAAAAAACCAAAAGGAGTAAGCTAATAATGAGGGTATCACATTATTATATATGAAATTCCTAAACAAGAACACTAAAATTACATTTAATAAAAGCAAGTAAGATGCAATCTGATAATAATTTGTGTAAATGAATTGCAATGCTTTTCTCATAATCTTCTTTTAATAAAAAAAATAGCAAGTTGACATATAAGTAAGCTAATTAGTACAATTCCTAAAAGAAAGTGGCTCTTTGCTTCATATGATGGGTCAAATTCATTCATGAAGAAATATCTAAAAATCAATAACGATATCATTAGCGCGAAAATCATATTTCTAGTTAGATAAAGATATTTCATACTTCCTATTTAAATATTTCAATTTAGTTACATGGGGGGGGTGTACAATTCCTGATTTCAATTACATTTTTCGTACAATCAGGTACACATCACCAATATTTTATTCGTCTTTTAATTACACCTGTTTAATAACCAAGAGTTTTAAAGACTGTGCTGTATTGTTTTGCCAGCCTCGCTCTTCACCTTTGGGTACATGAATAACATCGCCCTTATTGGCTGTGTGGGTATCAGCACCAATGGTAATGCTTCCACTTCCTTCAATCACATAAAACGTTACGTCGATAGGAAGCACATGAGCTGCCACACACCCTTTTTCTCCAATATGAAGCTCCACAATATCATTACATCCGGTGGATGCGAGCAGGTAACCAAGTGCATTCTCTACATTTAGCACCTCTACCTTTTTATTATAAGGAAATAACATAGAATCGTTTTATAAGGAGTTCTAAGATTAATTGAGTACAATCAGCCCTGCAGGCCTTTGATAAATTCCATGACAATATTACCAAAATTGGTCATAAACAGCTTTATAGCCATGGCTAATAAGATGATGCCGAAGAACTTTTTCAGTACATAAATTCCGCCCTGACCAATTACTTTCTCAACCATTTTGGAAGATTTCAACACAAAAAACACCACAACAATATTCAGGAAAAGGGCAATGATAATATTGATCAAATCATACTCTGCACGCAATGAAAGTAAGGTGGTAAAGGAACCTGCTCCGGCAATCAATGGAAAAGCGATGGGTACAATGGATGCACCTGATGGCGAATCGTATTTAAACAACTCAACACCTAATATCATTTCGAATGCCATGATAAGCAATACAAAAGAACCGGCAATGGCAAAAGAGGATATATCAACACCAAATAATCCCAGTAAGGCCTCGCCTACAAACAGGAAGATGATCATGATAATAAATGCGACCGATGTGGCCTGAAAAGCCTTAATTGGCCCACTTTTCTTTTGCAAATCGATAATGATTGGAAGTGACCCAAGTATATCAATAACAGCAAATAGAACGATGAATGCAGAAATAATTTCGACAAAAAGAATATTCATAGCTTTAGGTTTTTAGCAAAGGTAATTTTTTTAACGTGCATTGTACTATCTAAATGTTTCTTCCAACACTAAAAGATGTTTTTGCAATTATAGATTATCGCAAAATAAGTATCTTATTACTGAAATATTTCGTCAATAAAAATAACCCTTTCGTGTAATAATTGTTCCGATTCGAACTAGTATACACAAGTAATCAAATTGAATTTCTTATACTTACAATGCATTTAAATCTTAATATATTTTGAATAAACCTGATTAATTAAATCAAAATTTAGACCCAACAAATGAATCTAAGACGTTATTCTATCCGCATCAGACTAATGACAGGCTTTGCACTAATGGTACTTTTTGTTGCTATAGTCGGTTTTATTGGCCGAAAGGGGATCATGAACACCCAGGAAATTGTCGAAGCCGGCAATCAGATAAAATCGGTTCAGAGCAACTTGTTAAAAGCCAGGCTTTCTGTTTTGTACTTCATGAAGTTTAATGATTTCTCTAAAAGTGAGGAAGCCAATAGTTTCTTGCAGGAGTCATTACACCAGATAGATAGTATCCGCAGTTCATCCATGTTCAATGCCTCGACCATTGATTCACTGCACGAGAATATAACAAACTATCAACAGGCTCTTAATCAATACACCGATCTGGAAACTGCCAAAAAATTGATCCGGAAGAAATGGTTAAAAGCCGGCGGTAAAGTCAGTTCGCAAATTACTTTTGACCGACAGATTAACAAATACAATAAATTATCGAAAGATATATCATATGCCCACAGTCAGGTTCAACTTGCAGCCTGGGAGCTGATAGCCAATCCTATTGATGCTTCAGGTTCGGTAAACGAAGGAGCCGTAAAAAAGACCAAATCAAAAATTGATAAGCTATTTACAATTATTGATACAAATGATAAAAGCACTAATGAGTTGGACGCCTCATTTGCCCTAATCAAGAACGGCTACAAGGATTATGAGCAGGGATTCAATCAGTTTATCGATAATTTAAAACAACAAGGCAACCACTTACGACAAATGCAGGAATCAGGTGCCAATGTAATTTTAAAGAGTAATAACCTTGTTGAATTTGTAAAAACTGAAGAAGACCGAATTATGCGTGCTGAAACGATAACGAGTGTTTCGGTTTTATTTATCGCAATCGTACTTGGTATTATCATCAGTCAGGTGATTTCCCGAAGCATAGTAAGACCTGTTAAAGATGGTCTTCAGCTTGCCGAATCTCTTGCAAAAGGAGAATTATATCACACCTATAATGCGGAGGGAAAAGACGAAATCAGTAAGATGATGACTGCTCTGAATCAGATGAATACCAAGCTACGCCAGATTGTATCTGAAATCATTAGTGGAGCGCAGCAATTAACCATAGCGAGTCAGCAACTGAATGAAAGTTCACAATCATTAACACAAGGAGCCAGCGAGCAAGCTGCTTCACTTGAAGAAGTATCTACCACAATGGAGGAAATGGTGGCAAATATTGAGCAAAGTTTTTCCAATGCTCAATCAAGTGAAAAACAATCGAGTGAGGCGCTTAATGGCATTAAGCAAACGGCTGACGAATCAGAAAAAGCCATGCAGGCCAACAAATTAATTGCTGAAAAGACAAGTATTGTTACCGAAATAGCTACTCAAACAAATATTCTGGCACTTAATGCAGCCGTTGAAGCAGCCCGTGCCGGAGAGCAAGGTAAAGGTTTTGCTGTGGTGGCTGGTGAAGTGCGCAAATTAGCTGAACGCAGTCAGAATGCGGCTGCTGATATTGTAAAATTTGCTTCCGAAAGTAATGAACTTTCATCCAGTTCGAATAAACAACTAACAGATATCCTGCCTGCGATAAGCGAATCGAGTAGCCAGATAAAAGAAATATCGGCCGCAACCGGCGAACAACGCGATGCGGTCAACCAGATAAATGCTGCTATTCAATCATTAAATCAAACAACGCAGCAAAACGCATCAAGTAGTGAGGAACTGGCAGCAAATGCAGAAGAATTAAGCTCACAGGCTGTTCAGTTGAAATCACTGATTAATTATTTCAGTCTTAATGAAGTTGATCAGCTTGACTCTCTACCATCTGATGAGATTGATCCGGGTATTGAACCTCATTATTCAGATTCGGAAGTGTACGATGACAATTATAGCACCTTTTAAAAACCTCAATAACAAAGGCTCCAATCAATTATGATGGAGCCTTTTTCATTCACAAACAAAAAATATGGTAACCAAACAAACAGCTTTTCCACAAACGTTTAGTGGAGTTCTACAAACTATTTCGGCACACCTAATTTTGTTAAAATATCATTCAACAAGCACCATTTTGTAATGGATGACTGAAGTAGGTTAAGACCTACAAAACCAGCCAGAAATAGCCAATTGATATTTACATATACGGCTAATAAAACACTGGTTAGAACAAATGTTCCTGCTACTGCTTTTACGATCCTGTCTTGCATAGTTTTGAAATTAGCCAACAGCTACTTGTTTATAGCTGCCAGCGATTAATATTATGGTTACTTTTTAAATTCATCGGTCTTCCGTCACCCGTCCTCGGTCCTCCGTCAACTTTTAACTCTTCACTTTCCACTCTTCACTCTCTCACACTCCATTTTCAACATTAACCACATATGCATTAATGTTACATTGGGGCATTTCAGCTTTACATTGCAATAGTTTTTCAAGTAAACTTGTGGCCTGCTCATCACCTACAAAGGCAACGAACAAGATGTTATCAACCCCTACTGTATTTTTACCAAACCAATTGCCCAGGCGATGCTGCTTCTCAAGCTTACGCATCCCTTTAGTTTCAATCTCATTATAATAGGTGACTTGCTGTTCGCTAAAGAACTCCTGCAGTCTTTCGCGATATTCAGCTACTGTTATGGCTATTAAAAGTTTCATACATTTATTTCTTTAGTAGCAAGATATAAGACATAAGATTCAAGAGTATTTAAGTCCGATAGTTATAAGGCAGAAGGCAGTAGTATAAACGTATATCTACAAGCATCTCTTTAATACCAAACTAACTATTTATCTTTTGTCTTATATCTTGCGTCTATTTTTTGCCTTAGTTTTTACTCTCAATTACTTCTTCTAATGTTTCACTGCCTATTTTATCTTTTGGCACCAAATCTTCTTCAACACCTTCAAATTTCTTACGTTCTGTCATGTAATAAATCAATGGTACAATCAGCAGTGTTAAAACGGTTGATGCAATTGTTCCTCCCATTAAAGAAATGGCCAATCCCTGGAATATCGGGTCGAATAAAATCACCACGGCACCAATAACAACTGTTCCTGCAGTTAGTAAAATAGGTGTTGTACGAACAGCTCCCGCTTCTATCACTGCCTCTCGTAATGCCACACCATCATTTAGACGAATATTGACAAAATCGATCAACAGTATGGAGTTTCGAACCATGATACCCGCCAGCGCTATCATACCAATCATTGAAGTGGCTGTAAAGAATGCATTCAGCATCCAGTGTCCCAGCACAATACCTACCAATGAAAGCGGAATAGCCACCATCATTACAAATGGTACTTTCAGGTTCTGGAACCAGCCAACAATCAGCATATAAATGATTACCAATACTACCGCAAAGGCTGTTCCCAGATCGCGAAATACCTCATAGGTAATTTGCCACTCACCGTCCCATTTCAGGCCAAAGTTATTTTCAACAAATGGCTGCCCGTTATAGAATTCTTCGATTGAGTAACCTGCCGGAATATTGATCTCATCCATGCGATTACTCATATCCAATATGGCATACACCGGACTTTCCAGATCTCCAGCTACATCAGCAGTTACATAAACGACTTGCTTCTGGTTCTTGCGGAAAATACTTTTCTCCTTTACAACTTCATGCACATTCACAAGATCACCGACGACCACCATCTCACCTCTTTGCGATTTAAGACTCAACTTTTTGATATCGTCTATACTTGTACGATTGCTTTCATCCATGCGCAATGTGATACCCACTTGCTGATGATCTTTTTCAGCATAGAGTTGTGATACCTCATGACCACGCAATGCCATATTAACAGCCTGAATAATTTGCTGTGGTGCTACACCAGCCAACATCGCTTTCTCTTTATCCACATCAAAACGGTACTCAACCTGATCATCTTCCATCATCCAATCAACATCCACAACACTTTCTGTATCAGCAAACAGATCTTTAACCTGCGATGCAACGTCTTTCTGTGCTTCATAGTCAGGACCGTAAATTTCAGCTACCAACGTTGACATCACCGGAGGTCCCGGAGGCACTTCCACAACTTTTACATTGGCATTAAACTGAGCGCCTATTTCCTGTAAACCCGGACGCAGTTCTTTAGCAATATCATGCGATTGTAGATCACGCTCTTTCTTAGACACAAGGTTAACCTGAATGTCAGCTACATTTGAACCACGACGTAAATCATAGTGACGAACCAATCCATTGAAGTTAATTGGAGCTGATGCGCCCACGTAGGTCTGGTAATTGGTGACTAAATCATGATTCTTTAGGTAGGCAGCTAATTCTTTTGTAACATTGGCCGTTTCTTCAAGCGTAGTTCCTTCAGGCATGTCAATCACCACCTGGAACTCATTTTTGTTATCAAACGGTAAGATCTTAACAGTTACGACCTTGAATAGAAATAAACTAGCTGAACCAAACAACAATACGGTAACGCCAATAATAAATACCCAGCGTTTAAACGAGTTTTCAATCATCGGTCGCATTGTCTTGTCATACAAGCGGTAAATCAGCGTCTTTTCGAGTGAATAATCCTTTTCTTTCTCGTCCTTATCGTCATGCTTCAGTAGTCGGTACGCCAGCCATGGTGTAATCATTAATGCCACTAATAGTGAGAAAATCATTGCTATGGATGCTCCAATTGGCATCGGGCTCATATAAGGCCCCATCATACCTGAAACAAACACCATAGGAATAACAGCCGCAATCACCGTGAACGTTGCCAGAATGGTTGGGTTTCCCACCTCATCGATAGAGCGCAAAGCAGCCTGCCAGAACGGTAATTGTTTCATCTTAAAGTGACGGTGCATATTTTCAGCGATGATAATGGAATCATCCACCACAATACCTGTTACAAATACCAATGCAAAAAGAGTGATTCGGTTCAAGGTGTAATCCAGGAAATAATAGCTAAACATTGTCAGTGCAAAAGTGATAGGAACAGAAATAAACACAACCAATCCACCTCGCCAGCCCATAGCCAGCATTACTACAAATGTTACAGCGATAATAGCTCCTAATAAGTGCATTAATAATTCACCCACTTTATCCGAAGCCGTTTCGCCATAGTTACGGGTTACCTCAACCTGTATATCTGCCGGCACCAACTCTTCTCTCAGTACTTCTATTTTGCTTTCTATCTGCTCTGCCAATCGCATGGCATCAGCACCACGGCGCTTAGCTACCGAAATTGTCACCGCCGGATATTCGCTCTGAAACTGTTCTTTGCTATCACTGGCCTGACCATAACCAAAAGCAACATATGAATCAGGCAAGGCAGGTCCATCCTCTACCTTTGCTACCTGATGTAAATACACAGGTGCATTTTGATAGATACCTACCACCAAATCTTCAATTTCTTTGGCTGACTCAAAAAACTTACCTGTGCGAACGGCAAATTCCTGATTGTTTTGATTGAAACTACCAGCTGACACTTGTTGATTTGCTGCCTGCAACTGTTGTGTAATCATTAAAGGATCAACACTAAAAGCAGCCATCTTATCGCGATCAAGTACCACTTGTATCTCGCGGTTACGACCTCCAATAACTTTCGTTTCGGAAACATCTGTTATTTTCTCAATTTCAGAGGTTAACTCCTGTGCCACTCGTTTCAGTTGAAAATCATCATAGGTTTCACTCCACAATGTTAGTCCCATCACAGGCACATCATCAATGGACCGTGTTTTGACCAATGGCAGCGTTACATTCGCCGGCATTTGATCCATGTTTTTCATGATCTCATTGTATAGCTTAACAAGGCTTCGTTCTACATCTTCACCTACGTAAAACTGTACAATCAGCATGGCCTGCTCGTTGAGTGACTGCGAATACACATATTCTACACCTTTTACATTGGAAACTATCTTCTCAATTGGTGTAACAATTTTTGACTCCACCTCTTTGGGGCTGGCTCCCGGATAGCCAATAAAAATATCGGCTATGGGTACATCGATCTGCGGCTCCTCTTCACGAGGTGTTAAATATGAGCTATACACACCGATGATCATAAATGCAACCATCAATAAGGGTGTCAACTTCGATTTTATAAACATTCGGGCTAATGTCCCGGCTATACCTGTTTTCATAATTTTTACGATTTAAGTAAGTAGAACATTAGTTTAACTGTAAATTAGCACCATCAAACAGGCGACCTTCAGCATCTATTACGAGTTTGCTGCCCTCCTTTAAACCGGATAACACTTCTATTTTATCGTCATAAGTTTTACCTAATCGAACCCAGCGTAATAAAGCCTGATCAGACAAACTAACTGTCCACACGCCATTTAACTGACCTCTCTCAACGATAGATGAAAGTGGAACCAACAACTTACTCTCCTGCCCTTTGAGATGATTCACATGAGCAAAAACGCCACTTCGAATAGCAGCTTTTTGAGCTTCATCTGGCATCAAAGTAATCACAGCATCAAATTGTGATCCTGAAAAACGACTTGATGGACTTACTCGTGCAATCACCCCTTTAATTTCCTCCTCACATGCATCTATTTTTACTTCAACCTGATCGCCTTTCTCAACTTTGTAAATTTCAGACTCCGGTATGCGAGCATGAACATCAAATAACCCAGGGGCTTCAACAGCCAATAGCGGCATGCCCGGATTGGCCATATCGCCAGCATCAACAAATTTTTGTGTCACAACACCATCGTACGGTGCACGTATATCGGCATATGATAACATTTCTGCAACCTCTTCTTTGGCTTTTTCAGCCGCTGCCAGCTGGGCTTTTGTCATTGCATAATGAACCGTAATATCATCCAGTTCTTTTTGTGTTGCACTCTTTGATTCATGCAAAACCTGAATACGTTTGTAATCATCTTCTGCATGTTTATAGGCTGCCTTAGCCTGAATAATATTTGCTTCAACCTGCTTTTGCTTGGCTTGTATATCATTACTTCTGATGGATATTAACAACTGTCCTTTCTTCACCAAATCGCCTTCGTGCACCAGCACTTTGCTGATCTGACCCATAATTCGGGTACTTAATGTTGATTGGTTGACTGATGACACTGTTCCTGTATAATGGAATTTCTTTGGAACCACTGATAACTTAAGTGCCTCAGCTTTTGCATTAATCCCTTTTGTCTGCTGGTTGTTATTGCTTGACGAACTTCCACATGATGCTGAGAACAGCCCTATTACAATAACAACTATTAGTAAATTGATTGATTTCATGATTATCTATTTTTTGTTTTTTTCGAATGAATTAGGTTATTGTTGATCGGCTTCCGATGCAAGCAATTGATATTTAAAAACTGCCACATTGTAGTTATAGATGGCATTCAATTTTTTAAGTGTACTTTCTTCAGCTTTAGTTTCCGCTGTTAACAAGTCAGATGTACTTTCCAGTCCCTGGTCATAACGGTTAGACCTGATGCGTAATGATTCCAATGCTTCTTCAGAAGCTAACTGATAAGTTAATAGTTGGCTCTGTGCCAAAGCAATTGATCGTATAGCTTTTGATAGCTCCATATTTTCCTTGGCCAAATAATCTTCGTACGATACCAATGCCTTATTATAAGTTGCTTTCGACTGTTTGTACTTACCCATATTACGGCCGCCATTAAACAATTTCCACTGCAACTTAACGCCTACCATATAACTGTCGTATCCAAATCCACCAAAGTCACCATCGTAAAGATTGTAAGCACCAAATGCATTAATTCGGGGTGCAAACTTTAGTAAGTCACTTTTCGACATCTTTTTGTGCGCCTCCAAACCGTATTGCATAGCAACTATATCGGAACGACTCATGATTGATGTGGCATTATTAAAAGAAAAAGCCACTTGTGCTATTGAATCTGTTACTTCAATTGGCGAACTAACTTCACGTCCCATTAAAAAGTTAAGAGTTTCTTTTACATTTTCAACCTGATTTTCAGCTTCCATCACCAAGGCATTTTGCTCATATTGACGCACTTTAATCGCCATCACATCAGCATCTTTCAGATATCCTTGCATTAAGTTATCCTCAGCAGTTTTGAGGTATGCATCAGTTGTTCCCTGTGCTTTTTTCATGACTTCAACCCGGTTTTGAGCAAGTTGCAAAGCATAATACGTTTGCTTTACCATAAAGCTTACATATTCTTTCGTATATTCCGACTTCTGCTCAGTTGCTTTCACCTGGTTATTGGCAGCACCTTTCCCCATCCAGGCATCGACATTGATCAAAGGCTGCTCCACCATTACCTGTGTTGCAAAGTGATTTGTCTGTCCCGGTGAATTGATGACAGCAGGATCAAAATCAGCCATGGTTACACCTTGTTGTTGCAACTTAAAACCAAAGGCATACAATGGATCATTTGATGTGGAATAACCACTTGATAACTCAACGGATGGTAAAAAAGCAGCCAAAGCCTGCTGATTGTTACCTTTTGCTTCCTCCACTTCAGCTAGAGCTTTAAGTACTTCCCGATTATTCTCAGATGCCAGAAGCAGAGCCTCATCTAAAGTAAATGCGCCATCGCCCGATGTTTCCTGAGCGTTGGTTACAATTCCTGCCAAAATCAGGCAGGTAATCATAAATCCGGTTAATAGTTTTCTGTTCATATTTATTGTTTGTTATTTCCTGTAAAGACATATATAAATATGTCGATACAAACATATATCTAATTTTTTACATATCCAAGTTTCTGGATATATAAATACTTTACTTCTATTATAAACAACTATTATTCTGGTAATTGAACCATTATTTTACCATGATTTTAATTCACATTTCTATATTGTTGTAAACCGTTAAAAAAAACATGTCTCGATTATCATCTCTTTACACTTTTAAAAATGCAATACAGCAATAATGAATGTTAGATTGTAGCAATCGTACACTTGCCTGATTCAAAATAGCTAACAGACTAATATTCCTAAAATGCCCCAATTAAGTATTACAAGTTCTTAATTATAATTTTATTTTCCAAGTCTCATGAAAAGATATTCGTATCATTGCTTTTTAGCTATCTTTACAGGCAATTTACTTTGATTATGATAGGAAGATATAATACACTAAAGGTTGTTAAAGAGTTGGATTTTGGAGTTTACCTTGACGGAGGTGAAGAGTTTGGAGAAATTCTTCTTCCAATTCGTTATGTTCCACCCGGGCTGATGCCTGATGATGAAATTGAAGTATTTATATATCGTGATTCAGAAGATCGGGTTATTGCGACAACGGAAGAACCTTACGCACAAGTTGGTGAATTTGCTCTTCTTGAGGTAAAAGCTGTTAATAAAACCGGAGCATTTCTGGATTGGGGCTTAATGAAGGATTTGATGGTGCCATTCCGAGAACAAAGTGAACGCATGAAAACCGGTGAAAAGCATGTTGTTTACATCTATCTTGATGATGAAAGCGGACGTATTGTAGCCTCTTCCAAACTCAACAAGTTTCTGGATAATCTGATGCCTGAATACGAAGTTGGTGAAGAGGTGGACGTGCTGATTATAGGTAAATCTGACTTGGGCTATAAAGCAGCAATCAATAATGTACACTCAGGAATGTTATATCATAACGAACTTTTTAAGCCTGTTAAAATAGGAGATAAAACAAAGGGATACATTAAAAAAGTTAGAGAAGACGATAAATTAGATATCATTCTGGATAAACCAGGCTATGAAAAAATCGATGGTTTAGCGGGTGAAATTATGGATCAATTAAAATCTAAAGGTGGATACCTGGCAGTTTCGGATAAAAGTCCGGCAGAAGTGATTTACAAGATGTTTGCAACCAGTAAAAAGAACTTTAAAAAAGCTATCGGAACCCTTTACAAACAGCGATTGATAAGCATAGACAAGGAGGGTATAAAATTAACCTGATTTGATAAAATATAAGCTCCGGATTAAGTAAAATTAACCCGGAGTTTTTTTATTATCATCTGCGATATAAGAATTGAATTGTGTTCGACGTATTAGTTATGCAAAAGAAAACCAGTCCGAACCTGACTGATAAGTTTCAATAACTTTCACATCATTATTAGCAGAAAATGAAGACAGCAGATTTTGTGTTTCATGCTTCAGGTGTTTAATTGCACCATCAATTAGGTCGGGCGAATAACCTTTATTACTTAATTCAACCACCATATCAATTGATATCACACGACTGATAATTTTTCCAAATTCCACCATTTTGCGCTGAGGAATGGAATAATCCATCTTAAAATCAAACAAGCCAGAGACTGATTGAGCAGCTTGAGAAGTAAGATCGAATGACTTTAAAAATGCATTCAAGTTACTTTCTTTCGCTTTGCGCATTAACTTAATAACACTTTCTGCAATTTGAGAATATAACATATCATTCGAACCTTCAAAAATCTGGAATGGTCGGCTATCAACAGTTGAACGACCGGCAATATGATTCAATTTATACCCCTTAGCTCCTACAAGCTGAAGTAACGATTGAGAAGCCGTTTGCATCATATCTGTAGCTAAACTCTTAACTGTATTGGCTTCAATACCTATCATAGACAAATCCTTCTTTAAACCTGCTTTTTCACTACTATTTACACAGTAGGCTGAGACCGTTGTGAAATAGGCCTGCAACTGACTAATTCTTTGTTGTACCTGATCATAAGATATCAAACTTTTACCTCCAACAAATCGCTGTTGACAATGCTGAATTGCTTCATCCATCATACGTTTAATAAACCCGATTGCCATACCTGGAAATGACATCCGACTACGGTGAAGTAAATCAAGCATCAGTTTCACACCCGATTTTTCTGGTATCAGTTTTTGAGCGGCAGGTATCTGAACATCTATTTTATTACGTCCATATGGTATTTGATATAAACCCAGGTTATTAAAAAATTCCTCAACCTTAATGCCCTGATTAGGTTTTGTTACGTCACAAATAAAGAAATCTAAATCACGCGATAAGCGTCCATTACCCATATCCTGACGTGCGGTCAGCAACCAAAAATCAGCCCATCCGGTTAAACCGGCCCAGTGCTTTGTGCCTTTTACATATGAAGTACCTTCAGCTTCAACAAATGCAGTTTTCATATTGAGAGCGTCGCTACCAAAATCAGGTTCAGTAATCATCAAACCACCCATATTTTGTTGTTCGATAAATCGTTTCAAAACCTCAGCCTTTGCAGATGGCTGTCCGGCCTTTATAACAGGCTGCAGAAATAATGCCATATTGATACCAAAGGTTAGCGACAGGGCCAAAGATTCATAAGATGCTGCACCCATTAATGCAATGCTTTCTTTTACATCACCCCCCATACCGCCATATTCTTTTGGAATAATCGCTGAAAATGGATTAGTGGCCATTATTTCACGCATTACAAAAGGTGGCATTCCCCGGTTAATTCCTAATTGATTAATATCGCTGCGTTCATGATAAACGCTTTTCATTTTCTCCTTTAATTCATTAATTAAAGTTGAGAATTGGTTCTTAAGACTACTTTCCTCAACCGTTTTAATTTCTTTTAATAACATCCGACTCTATTTATGGAAACCTGAAATTAGCTTTGGAGTAATAATGAACCACACACATATTCTACCGAGAAACACAAATTCCTAATTTTCCTGATTAAGATTTATAAACAACGAAAGTATTCATTAGTTTTTAATTTCAATGGATTTTCGGATGTTTTTATCTTTTTAATGAAAAAATCGCATAAAATGAATATCTGAACTTGAAACAATCTGTATTTAAAAACTCATTTCGGACTTTAATTATTTCGCTAATTACTAAATTCAGTCGTTTATCTTCAGAATTGTGCAACTCGTCAAAATAGATATCCATTGTTAATTACTTCTGTACTTAAGAAGTAACCCTATTGTGTATCTACCGTAATTAATGTCGGAATCTATAATAAGCACACATTAACATCTACAAATCGAGTTTAGAATGTCTATGAAAAAGTATTTAAGCAGTATCTGCATACTGTTATTGCTTGTAGTGAGTACACAAGCTCAGCAACAAGCTAATCATCCAATGAAAATGTACCGCAATAAGGATGGCAGATTGTTTGCCAACAAGCATCAACCAATGTACCTCATGCTTTCAACCAGTCCGGGTACAAACGGCGATACTCAAGCGCTAAAAAGTGAAAGTACACCAAAATATGCCGATCCGTTTTATTTCGATTCTGAAGGCTTAAATACGATACGCACCCCCTCACAAGTTGACCCTGAAACCAAACAGTTGATTTATCCTTTAGCAGATGTTGTTTTTGAAGTTTATGCCGATGGTATTGCACCAAGTACCAAGTGTAATTTTAATAAAGCACAGAAACACATTAAAAATGACACCCTGTTTTTTGGGTCAGGTCTTGAGATTACGTTAATGGCCAGTGACAAAACATCTGGGGTTGAAGCTACCTATTACAGTTTAAACGGTGCTCCTTTTAAAGTTGCTGAAGAAATAATTCGCATCAACGAAGAAAAAAGCTATAGTTTAAAATTTTATAGTGTTGATCATGTTGGTAATGTTGAAAAGGCACAAGAACAGCAATTTATAGTTGATAAAACAGCACCATCTGTAAGCTGGAAACTCGTGGGTGATGTTTCTGGTGAAATTGTTTCTGCGCGCTCTAAAATTGAATTAATGGCGATGGATAAATCCAGCGGTGTAAAACACATAAAGTATCAATTAAATGAAGGACCTGTAAAAACATATTACAAACCAATTGAGCTGAGTGCTATTGAAAATGGTAATCACGATTTTAAATTCTGGGCCAGCGATAAAGTAGGCAATCGTTCAGATGGTAGTAATCACATGGAAGATATTGCCGGTGGTGGTACAACAGCATTCTCGTTTGTTATTGATTACGATCCTCCTACTGCAACAGCAAGCGTGTCCGGCGACCAATATCAGGATGACTATCTGTACGTGTCTGAAAGAAGTCGTTGTGTGCTTGATGCGAAGGATAATAACCTTGTTATAGATCGCACCATGTATGGAAGTAACAGAGTTGAGATTGATAACCAATATTCTGAACCCTTTGCCTTTGACACTGAAAAGGAATTACAACATATCTATTTTCACTCTTTCGATGTCGTCGAAAACAAATCGAAAGCAGGAAAACTATCGGTCTTTATGGACACTGAAGCACCATTAACTGGCATCGATTTTAAAGGTCCTCAATTTTTTAATCGAGACACCTTATTCATCAATAAAACAACCAAGATTAATTTATTTGTCGAAGACAATGCTTCCGGTGTTCAGAAAACAATGGTCTCAATTAATAAAGGTGAAGAAAAAGTAACGACTAATTTCAATCTGACTGATGAAGGATTGTATGAGATAATTTTCTTCTCGTTGGATAATGTCAACAATAAAGAAGTAGCGAAAACAAGCCAGGTTTATGTTGATAATGAAGGACCTGAAGTATTTATCAACTTTGGCATTAAACCTACCCGCCAGGAGTCAATTGAAGGAGAGAATATTAAGGTTTACCCGCCTTTTGTAAAATTATACATTGGAGCAACTGATTTACATTGTGGTACCGAGAGCATCCATTACGGCATTGACGGAGGAACAAAGAAGAATTATAACGGCAATGGTTCACCTTCAAGCATGGAGCTATTTAAAGAAGAGAAAGTGTATAGTGTTGAAGTTGAAGCCAAAGATAAATTAGGGAACCTCAGTTTAAAGACTCTTAAATTTAAAGTCTCAAAAAACTAATCGCGACATAAACGATAAAATAAAATAGCCTGATAAGTTTTCATTATCAGGCTATTTTTATATGGTTGTCATTATTTTCTTAGAAATATAAATCGCGCTCTCCATTCTTAATTTTCCCTAAACGCTCGATTAGTTTACTTTTAAATCGCTCATCCTCGTACTCCTTCAGACTGTCTTCTATTAATTTATACCCTTTTTCCTTGGTTTTTGGAGGTGCATAATCCTCCAGGTATTCAGCTAGAGTAAGGATTGCATTCGGCTGGCAGAATCGCTTAATAAATCCAGGCACTGAAAATTCCATAAAGTGCTCACCAGTGCGATTTAATCGATAACATGCCGTACAGAATGAAGGAATATATCCATCTTCCACCAACTCTTCCATCACCTCGTTTAAAGAACGATCGTCACATATTTCAAACTGCTCATGATCCAAATCCTGCTGCTCCTTGTGACTGGTATAGCCTTTCATCTCAATATTAGTCCCACCGTCAATTTGTGAAACACCATATTGTAAAATCTCATCACGAATATAACCAGGTTCACGAGCGGTAAGTATCAATCCTGTATATGGAACTGCCAAACGAAGTACAGCCACCAACTTTGTAAAATCAGCATCACTTACTTCATAGCGCTTATCCACTTCAAAACCTGATGCAGACTGAATGCGTGGAAATGAAATCGTGTGAGGTCCAACATTGTAAACTGCCTCAAAGTGATTAACGTGGCGTAATAAACCCAATACCTCGTATCGCCAATCATAAAGTCCAAATAAAGCGCCTATTCCAACATCATCGATACCTGCTTCCTGTGCTCTGTCTAATCCAGCCAGGCGCCACTCAAAGTGTTTCTTCGTTCCTTTTAGGTGCACTTTCTCGTAGGTAGGCTTATGATAAGTTTCCTGAAAAATCTGATAGGTTCCAATACCTGCTTCCTTAACTATTTTGTACCCTTCAATATCGAGTGGTGCTGCATTGATGTTCACACGACGAATTTCGCCATTGTCATGCTTTACTCCATATACAATCTCAACGGTGTCAGCTATAAACTGTGCATCGTAACGCGGATGCTCTCCATAAACCAATATCAGGCGTTTATGCCCGGTATCTTCCAAAGCCACCACCTGATCAATTATATCCTGCTTACCAAGCGTTAATCGCTCTTGCTTTTTATTTGTCGATCGAAAACCACAATACGTACAATCGTTAATACAAAGATTACCCACATATAATGGAGCAAACAATACAATACGTTTGCCGTATACCTGCTCCTTTAGTTGTTTAGCGGCTGCTTTGATCTCGTCAATCATTTCAGGCTCATTAGCATTTACCAACACTGCCGTTTCTTCAAGACTTAATCGATTCTTATTGAGTGATTTACTAATTACTTGGCGTACTTGCTCAATAGTCGGCTTTTTGTTTGAATCAAGGATTTTATGAATCTCATCCGAATCAATAAAATTCTCCATCGGCTTATCTGCCAACTTATATTTTTGTGGGTTATAAATTATTGACATTTCATTAGATTTTACCAGAAATCCCCAAAGAACTTCATGGCTCAAAATTAGGGGTTTTAAGCTGATTTAAGCAATAAATTACCAGAATTATTTGCTGAATGATATCATGAAAAAAGTACCAAGTATCCGTCTCCACAATAACG
>DIYS01000179.1 GCA_002429115.1 Saccharicrinis sp. UBA6048
ATTGTGGAGACGGATACGTTGTTAATGTAGATATCAAAGTGAATGTGAGGGCGACAGTGGTTTATTCAGAAACTATATAGTGACTGTGTGAAACCAACAATAGTTGTCGAGAAGTACTATATGGGAAAACCCATTTTGCTGGATGTAATTTTTAATTCTTTACTCAGCTGTTTTAATTCTTCTATTACAGTTGGGTGAATGTCAATACCATTGGCCAATCGCTCCTGTTCGATTCGTCGTTCCTGATCACCGGGAATCTCCACTTTCTGGTTATTGTCAATGCTTTGTGCTTTACGGAAGGTGCGAATCCAGTTATCCATATGTGATTTAAACTCATCAGCGGGGCGAAATGCATCTATCCGCATGACACCAACAAAATGCCCGATGCCTTCACCAACAGTATCTGGCGGAGGGGATAAAAATGAAACAAATGGAGGCACCCATGGACCATAATTAGCTCCTGATAATACCGCCGAGAATATATCAACCCAGCTGCCCAGGCAGTAGCCTTTGTGGGAGCCGTGTGTTCGATCGGAACCAAGCGGTAACATGGCACCACCCTCTTTTAGAGCCCGGCTATCGGTCGTTGTTTTTCCATTGCTAGTTTGTGTCCATCCTTCAGGAATTGGCTTGCCGAGTCGCTCATTCACCTCAAGTTTGCCATTGGCAGCAGGAGTAGTGGCCATATCCATAATAAATGGTGGTTCTTCACCGGCAGGAATGGCCACAGCAATGGGGTTGGTGCCCAGCATCCGGTCTTTCGAAAAAGTAGGTGCGACAAGCGGACTGGCATTTGTCATGCATATGCCTATCATATCGTGCGGTAAAGCTTGCATGGCATGATAACCGGCAATGCCAAAATGATTTGAGTTTTTAACAGCAACCCATCCGGTTCCGGCAATCTTAGCCTTATCAATGGCTATCTTCATAGCTTCTTGAGCAACTACCAGCCCAACTCCCAGGTCTCCATCTAAAACTGCCGTACTTGGGGTCTCATGTACAATGTGCAGGTTGGGAGTCACATTTAATCGCTTCTGTTTCCAGAGCCTGATATAGCCTGACAAACGGGCAATGCCATGTGAGTCAACACCCCTTAAGTCGGCCGAAATAAGTGCATTGGAAGCCAGTGTGGCATGATTATCACTGGCTCCTGAAGCTAAAAATATCTGCTTAATAAAGTTTTGAACAATGGCTGCTTTATATCGCATCTTATTAAGTGAATTGTAATCTAATTCAGTATGAGAAGTTTTTACAACGGTTTCTATTACAATAGATCGTTATCCTTTTTAAAATATCAGATTGTCAGCTGTTTAATGATTATGCATTGATTTTAAAATGGTTATTAAAAGAATAGCGATTAAACTACTGCCTTCTGGCTAAAGACTAACGAACTATTATATTAGTCTCTGTGATTATAAACGGCACTAGCCTGCGCACTCGGCATTATTAATAAATCATTAATGTTGACGTGTGGTGGACGAGTCACCATGTATTCAATCGCATCGGCAATATCATCTGCATACAATGGGGTTAAACCTTCGTATACCTTGTCTGCTTTGTCTTTGTCGCCATGATAGCGTACAATGGAAAACTCGGTTTCAACCATTCCTGGTGATACCGATGACACCTTAATATTATATGGTAATAGGTCGATACGCATACCTTTTGTGATCGCTTCAACTGCATGCTTGGTGGCACAGTATACATTGCCATTTGCATAAGTTTCTTTTCCGGCAATGGATGAAACATTCACAATGTGGCCTGTTTTACGTTCCATCATTTGTGGAATAATCAGTTTGGACAAATAAAGCAGTCCTTTGATGTTGGTATCAATCATCTGTTCCCAGTCTGACCACAGTCCGTTGTAAATTGGGTCAGCACCCGCTGCTAATCCGGCATTGTTAATAAGAATGTCAATGTTTTTCCAGTTGTTATCCAGTTGGTCAATGGCATTTTCAATCGCATCGGTTTTTCGAATGTCAAAGCACAGTGTTTTAACATTAACACCATCATTCAGAAGCTCATCCTGAAGTTTTGTTAATCGATCCTGTCTTCTCCCTGTAATAATCAGGTCAAAATTTAATTTTGCGAATCTTTTGACGGTAGCCAGACCAATACCAGAGGTAGCTCCGGTAATCATTGCGATTTTATTCATTATAAAATGTTTTAGTTATTCCTCTATTAAATTATAGTGTTCAGTGCCATAATAGCACAACTCATCAATCGAGTGTTTGATATTAATTAAATGACGTTTGCTATTTGGGTTATTTTTTATACTTTCAACCATCATTAACCCATTAGGCCTGAACTCTGCAAATGTATATTAAATTGTTACTGCATAAAAGGACAATTAAAAAATGCTAAACTATGAGTGTAAATTTACCATCAATAGCTGAAGCTGAGAAGTTAAATTTGACTTCGGAGGAATTCGATAAAATTAAAGAATTGTTAGGAAGAACTCCTAATGATATTGAGCTGGAAGTATTCTCTCGCATGTGGTCTGAGCATGCCAGTTATAAAAACTCAATAAAATGGCTGGAGCAATTACCTGCCAAAGGAGAGAATGTTGTCATTGAAGCAGGAAATGAGAATGCAGGGGCCATTGATTTAGGCGATGGAAATGCCTGTGTATTTAAAGTAGAATCGCATAATAGTCCTTGTGCCATTCAACCGCGCTTGGGTGCATTAACCGGATTACGAGTTGTGATGCGCGATATTTTCTCAATGGGAGCTAAGCCGGCTGCCTTTTTGAGCTCATTACGTTTTGGCGATGGAAAGCGCGATACCGCGCGATGGCTGTTTGAAGAAGTGGCAGAAGGTATATGTGAATACGAAAGTGGTTTTGGTGTACCAATTGTTGGTGGTGAAACGTTTTTCTCCAGAGGCTATAATACAACACCAATCATTAATAATATGGCGATTGGAGTTGCTCCTAAAGACAAGCTGATTTCGGCAAAGGCGCAAGGGGAGGGGAATCTGATTATTATCGTTGGTGCCCGAACAGGTAAAGATGGAATTGATATTGATGTGTTTGAAACTGATATTCTGTCTGAGTTAGATACGCCAGCTGCATCCATCGACCAAATGATGGATGTTTCTATCGAAAAAGAATTGTTCGAAGCCGTTCAGCAATTATCACAATCGGTTAATTTGTTAGGTGTGCAGCCAATCGGAACGCAGGGAATTGTGGGCGCTGTTCTTGAAATGGCTAACCGTGGAAAAAGCGGTGTTAAATTAAATATCAATCAAGTGCCTCAACGACAAGAAGGCCTTGAAGTTAAAGATATGTTGCTGTCTCAAACTTGGGGACGACTTTTATTGTGTGTTTCGCCTTCAGAGCTTGACAAAGTAAAAGAGGTGATTGAGCGATTACAAGTTGCCATGGCCGTGATTGGTGAAGTAGACAGTAGCGATTTTGTTACCTGTCATCACAATAACGAACAGGTGGCTGAGTTGCCATATGCCATTACAATGCTGGGTGATATGGCACCAGTGTATCAGCGTGAATTCGAAGAGCGGGGAGATGTTTCGCCTTCCATAAATCTGGATATTTACGATGAGCCAGATCATTATCCTGATATCGTCACAAAGATGTTGTCAAATTTGAATGTCACATCTAAAAGTTGGCTGACCGATAAGTTCAATAAATCAAACGGGGCAGAAAGTGCAAATTCAGAATTTCCATCTGATGCGGCATTTATTGATATTGAAAATTCAGATAAATCATTGGTAGCGACGATGGATTGTAACTCGCGTTACATGAAGTCGGATGCTTATGTTGGCGCACAAATTGCCGTAGCCGAAGCGGCTCGTAATATTGTATGTGCAGGCGGTAGGCCTTTGGCTATCTCAGATTGTTTAAACTTTGGTAATCCTCATGATAAAAAGGTGTATGGTACCTTTGTTGAAACAATTAAAGGGCTTTCGAAGTCGTGTAGTGATTATAATGTGCCTGTGATAGGTGGTAATGTGAGCTTTTATAATCAACGCTCAGAAAATGGACAGCTTAAACCAATTACACCAACGCCAGTGATTGGTATGGTAGGGGTTGTTGAAGATAAGAGCAACCATAGTACATTATCATTCCGTCATAAAGGCGATATGATATTCCTGATTGGACAATCACGCAATGATGTTAACTCTTCAGAATATGCGAGCAGTATTTTGAATATCAAGAAATCGGCACCGCCGTATTATGATGTTGATGAAGAAAAGGAGCTGCACGAAACTGTATCTAAGATGATTCAGCAAAGTTTGGTAAGATCAGTGCACGATGTGTCAAATGGCGGTCTTTTCTTTAGCTTGTTAGAGTCGAGTATACCATTGGAATTTGGTTTTGACATTACCTCAGATGCGGAGATAAGAAAAGAAGCGTTCTTATTTGGAGAATCGCAGAGTAGAGTTGTTGTTTCGGTTTCACCTGAGAAACAAGATGAATTTGTTGATTTTATGATGGAAGCTGGTGTGCCATTTTCGATTTTGGGGCATGTTACCAAAGGAGAGGTTCGAATTGATGATGAATCATTCGGATATATCGAAGATTTAAAAAATGCCTTTGAACAAAGATTAAGAGATTGGGTTGAAGGATAAGGTTAATTCATATCCTAATGGACTAAAATATATGGAGGATGTTGTAATTACACAGCATCCTCTTTTTTTTGCTTGCAAATTTTATACTTTTGACGAAAACTAATAGCAGATGACAGTTAAGCCATATTCTTCGGAAGGTTCGAAAAAGAAACAAGTGGCCGGTATGTTTAATAATATCGCGCCTAAATATGATTTCCTTAATCACTTTTTATCGATGGGTATTGATAAAATTTGGCGAAGGCGTGCCATCAACCTGATGAAGGATATTGAACAGCCCTTAATTCTTGATGTGGCAACAGGGACAGGGGATTTGGCTTTGGAGGCAAACCGACGCTTAGGCTGTAAGGTGGTAGGTGTTGATATCTCGACAGAAATGTTAAAAGTGGCCGAGGAAAAAATTCAAAAACGAGGCTTGTCTGAAATGATAAGCGTCGCTGAAGGCGACTCTGAAAACCTGCCATTTGAAAGTAATTACTTTGATGCAGTAATGGTGGCTTTTGGTGTCCGTAACTTTGAAAACCTGAATAAAGGACTGAGTGATATGGCCCGAACGCTTAAGCCGGGAGGTAAAATGGTGGTGTTAGAGTTTTCAAAGCCGGTATATTTTCCTTTTAAGCAATTGTATTTGTTTTACTTCCGGTATATTTTACCATGGCTGGGAGGAGTGATATCAAACGATAAAGCAGCTTACACCTATTTGCCGGAATCGGTATTAAGTTTTCCGGATGGAGAAAAGTTTGATGAGGAACTAAGGCAGGCTGGCATGTTGCCCATCAAGCGCTTTAAGCAAACAATGGGTATTGCTACTATTTATTTATCTGAGAAAGTGGCGCAATAAATTAACGCTTCAGGAGTTATAATGTAAGAAATCAAAAAGCATCCATTGAAAAGAATAATCTTCATATTTATTGTATTTGCTCACGTACTGGCAGGTTTTTCGCAAGGTAAAAGAAGTTCGATACCGAACTTACGCTCTTTTGATGAACGCCCTTTGCATTTTGGATTTTTAATTGGGGTTAATACGCTCGATTTTAGAACTTATAATAACGGAAAAGCTATAAATCCTGAAGGAGATGTTCTGTATAGTGATGTTGTAAATCTTACACCAGGACTAAACATTGGAATCGTATCGAGCTACAGGTTGACGCCCAGCTTGAACCTGAGATTTCTGCCTGGTATTAGTTTTGGACAGCGTAATCTGACCTACGTTAAATACGATGCTGATGGGAATTTTCTTGAGCGACTCGAACCATTAAAAATCAAGTCTACTTTCCTGGAGTTTCCTTTGTTATTGAAATATAATGCCTTGAGAATGCATAATGCTAAGCCATACCTGGTGGGTGGAATTAATACGCGTTATGATTTGGCAAAAAATATACAAGATCGGTTACTATTAACATCCCTGGATGCGTATCTGGAGTTTGGGGCTGGTTTTGATTTCTATCTTACGTATTTTCGCTTGTCGATAGAGGCAAAGATGTCAATTGGCTTGACCAATATACTTAACCCTGAAGGGACAGGTGAAACTGGTGACCAGATGTTTACTGACTCTGTCGATAAATTAAAATCGCGAATGTTCTGTCTGACATTCTATTTTGAATAAAATCAATTACTTTTGCGCTGAGTTAAGCCATTGAATTAATGGCTTATTTCTAAGAAACTGTTTAAATTTTGTTTTTGTGAGTTAGTTTGGATGAATTAAGTTCTCAGACAAGGTAAAATTGATGCGAATAGCACAGCTATTTAAAGAAATTTTTCAGAAGTATGAGAGCTTAAGTAGCCAAAATAAACCGAAGGATAAAACTTAAACAGTTTCTAATAACTCAGGTTAATATTAGATTTGACAATGAAGCGCGAAATAGTACTACGATTATCACCTAAAGAAGCCTCTGATAAAAAGTTCTATCTGCCATTAGTGGCTAAGAAAATGAAGGTGGCTCCCGATAAAATAACGTCTTTAAAAGTAGTTAAGCGCTCTATTGATGCCAGAAACCGAAATGTCATGGTTCAGCTTCATATTGAAGCTTATGCTCATGTACAAGCTCCTGCCAGAAAAGAAGTTGTGTATGAATACCAGGATGTATCATCAAAACCATCTGTAATAATTGTTGGAGCAGGGCCAGGTGGCTATTTCGCTGCGTTACGTTTGATTGAGCTCGGTTACCGACCAATTGTGCTTGAGCGTGGTAAAGGAGTTAACGAACGAAAGAAGGATCTGGCGTCGTTAAACCGTAACCATCGAGTAGATGAGGAGTCTAATTATGCCTTTGGAGAAGGTGGGGCTGGTACTTTTTCAGATGGAAAACTATATACGCGAAGCACAAAGCGAGGCGATTTCAGAAAAATTCTTGAAGTCTTTCATTGCCACGGAGCCAGCGAAGATATATTAATCGATGCGCATCCACACATTGGCACGGATAAATTACCGGAGGTAATAAAGGCAATGCGTCAATCCATAGAGAAGTCAGGTGGTGAAGTGCATTTTAATACCAAGGTAGTTAACCTGATTGTAAAAGATCAACGGGCAGTTGGTGTGGAAACTCATTCGGGTGATCGTATTGAAGCGAATGGGGTTATCCTGGCCACAGGACATTCGGCGCGTGACATCTATTACATGCTTGATAAAAATAATATCAATCTGGAAGCAAAAACCTGGGCGATGGGCGTCAGGGTGGAGCATCCTCAGGATCTGATTGATGAAATTCAATATCATTCACCCAAAGGGCGTGGTCAATATCTGCCAGCTGCGAGCTATAGCTTATCGTGCCAGATAGAAGAAAGAGGCGTGTACTCCTTTTGCATGTGCCCGGGTGGGTTTATTGTGCCGGCTATGACCAGTGCTGACGAAATGGTTGTTAATGGCATGTCACCGTCACAACGTAACTCTCCATGGGCAAACTCTGGAATGGTTGTAGAGATACGACCGGAAGATATTGGTGAGTATCAGAATAAAGGTGTGTTGGGAGGATTGGACTATCAGAAAGAATTGGAGCGATTGGCATTTGTCAATGGCGGGCGAGGTGTTGTTGCGCCCGCACAGGCATTGGCTGATTTTGTAGATGGTCAGTTGTCTTTCGAACTACCGGAATGTTCGTATGTACCTGGCTTAGTTGCTTCACCATTGCACTTTTGGTTACCAGAGCATATTGGCAATCGATTACGTAAGGGGTTTGAGTATTTTGACCGTCGGGCACGAGGTTTTGTAACGAATGAAGCTTTAGTTGTGGGAGTTGAGAGTCGCACATCTTCTCCGGTTCGTATACCGCGTGATAAAGTGACGTTTCAGCATGTTCAGATAGCCGGCTTATTTCCTTGTGGAGAAGGTGCCGGATATGCAGGAGGCATTGCTTCATCAGCCATCGATGGTGAACGATGTGCAGAAAAAGCATTTGAATTCCTTACCGGAAAAACAGTGAACGAAGCTTAAGACTGGAATTTGGATTCTAATTTTAGCTCAGAGTGCATAATGCTGTAAAATTTATGTTTGCTAACCAGTTTGCTCCAGACGGTGAATGATGAGCTATTTTTAGGATGTGTCAAACTGGAATAATTCACGCTGTAAGTTAAGCCCCAAAGTGGGCGAAATATATTAGCATTGGGCGAAGTGTAACGCAGCCCAATGTAGATCATGTCAATTTAAACCGGTGCAATCACTGTCCTGATTATTCTTAAATAATTATCATGCACCGGAAAATACTAAAGTTCTTAATTACTACTTGGTAAAAAAATGCCAATTTGTGAGATAGAAATTGACTTTGTTTGATAGATGGTTAATTAGTTCGTCTTCTAAACTCAGCACAAACAACGGCCGTGGCAATGGATACATTAAGCGACTCCGATGTTGGAATATCTTGTGGAAAAGGAGGTATAAACAATTTGTTTGAAACATAAGCTGCAGCATCTATACCAATGCCTTTGCCTTCGTTTCCCATAATGATTAAGCCCTTGTTTTCAAGTGATGTCTGGTAAATGTTGTCACCATCAAGGTAAGTGCCGTATATGGGTAAGTTTAATTGCTGATAATCTTTTAAAAATTCAACAGTGTCTACATAACTGACTTTTACCCGGCTAATAGCACCCATGGTTGATTGGATGGTTTTCGGATTAAATACATCTGCACAACCCACTGAGCAAATAAGGTGTTTGATTCCAAACCAATCTGATAAACGAATAATCGTGCCTAAGTTGCCCGGATCTTGAATTTCATCCAGAAATAAGGTGAGTTCATTTTGAAGTTCTTTCAATTGAAAGCTCCACTCAGGTTGCTTAAAGACAACTAGCACTTCCGGAGGACTTTTTAATAAGCTAATCTTCTTTATCTCAGATAGAGTTGTTTCGACTATTTCAGCTTGATTCGTTTTGACAGAGTGCTCACTTAGCCATTGAGAGGTGGCAATAATAAGCGTTGGCACCAAATCAGAATTCAACAAATCATCGACCATCTTTTGACCTTCAGCAATAAATACCTGGTGTTGATCACGTATCTTTTTTCTGCTTAATGACTGAATAAATTTTAATTTGTTTTTGCTTATCATTGGTTCGACTTCTTTATTCTTAAATATGGGTAATAATTACTGCAAAGGTATATTTATCAGGTGAATTAAATATCTTTATAGCGAATTAAGCGAATCAAATAGTTGGGGTAGTTAAGTGTTTGGATTTTATTAAGCAGGTAATGAGGAGTGTATATTTAATAATTGTCTCTGTTTTATTGGTTGTACTTGTGGGAGCATGTCGCTCAACCAAGTATGTGCCTGATGGAGCATATTTGCTTAATAAAGTTGAAATTGAGAATACTGCTAAAGATTTAACCAAAGAAGAGCTAAAGTATTATGTGCGTCAGAAAGAGAATGTTAAGATTCTTGGATTTTGGCGTTTTCACTTAGGGTTGTACAATCTTTCGGGGAAAGATGATTCGAAGGGTTTTAACAAGTGGCTAAGAAAAATTGGTGAAGAGCCTGTATTGTACGATGAACTTTTAAAGCAGAAATCCAGTGAGCAATTAGGTATTTTTCTTAAAAATAAAGGTTACTATCAGGCCCGGGTTACGGACACTTTAATTGTTCAGCGAAACAAGAAAGCCAAAGTTAAATACACAATAAATCCGGGAGAGCGTTACCACCTGAATAAGCTTGATTATCGCATAGATGATGATTCAATTCGGAGTTATATATTAGCCGATACGATCAATACCTTGCTTAAAAGTGGTAAACCGTTTGATGCTGATTTACACGATGACGAACGCAAGCGTATTACTCAGTCAATGCGTAATCAGGGCTTTTACAATTTCAGAAAGGATTTTGTGTATTATATGGCAGATAGCGCGATAGGTAATTATCGTGTTAATGATTCTTTGATTATTGTGAAGGATCGTATTCAACTGGCAGGAAAAGCTGATTCGATCATTAGTCATAAAAAATACAAGATTAAAGATGTGTATTTTATCGTAGGTTACGATCCGCAGCAGGCTTTACGTAATCCGGATACCTACTTTAGTCAGTTTGATACATTGCATTTTGAGAAATGTAAAATTCTGTATGGAGAGAATATAAACTTTAGGGCAGATGTATTGATTAATTCCAATTATATTTTCCCTGGTGATTTATTCAATCAGGAATTGGTCGATAAAACACAGTTGTTGTTGTCTGAATTGCAGCTGTTTCGCTTTGTTAATATACGATTTAAAGAATTGGAAGGTGAAATTGATGGTGATGGTCATGGTGCTTTAGAGTGTTTTATTCAGTTGTCTTCATCTAAAATTCAAAGTTACACTGTTCAGGTGGAAGGAACTAACTCTTCGGGTAACCTTGGAGCAGCAGGTAGTTTTAAGTATCGACATAAGAATTTCCTGCGCGGAGGTGAAGTATTTGATATGCGTTTTCGTGTAGCCAATGAAAATCAAGTGGCTCGAGATAAACAAAATTTCAGAACCCTTGAAGTTGGTGGTGATGCTAAGCTAACGATTCCTAAGTTTCTGGTGCCCTTTAAAATTGAAAACTTCCGAAAGAGATATAATCCGCGAACCAACTTTTCATTGTCATACAATTATCAAAGACGACCGGATTATACGCGAACCATCGCTAATGGTAAAATTGGCTATAGCTGGAAATCATCTCCATTGGTAACCCATTACTTTGCACCAATTGATTTCAGTGTGGTTAATGTGCCAATTATCGATTCACTTTTCAATGATCGTATTAAGGATACCTACTTAAAGTACAGTTATGAAGACCACTTGATAAGTAGTACTTCCTACAGTTTTATATACAATGAACAGGCAGTAGCAGGCAATCGTAATTTTCATTTTCTGCAGGCAAATATCCAATCGGCAGGTAATATTCTCGATGGATTAAGTACGTTGATAAGTAATAACTCGGATGCGGAATATAACGAAGTGTTTGGTATTCGTTATGCACAGTACGTTAAGGCAGATATCGATTGGCGCTACCATATGAATGTGAATAAAATTAATTCATTTGCTTATCGTTTTTTCCTTGGAGTAGGTTATCCATATGGTAACCTGAATGTACTGCCATTTGAAAAGCGCTACTTCTCTGGTGGAGCCAATGGAATACGGGCATGGCCGGTGCGAGGCCTTGGACCTGGTTCCTATGAAGAAACGGAGTTGGATTATTACAACCAGACGGCAGATATTAAAATAGAAGCCAATGCAGAGTACCGTTTTAAACTATTCTGGTTGCTCGAAGGTGCCTTTTTTATTGATGCTGGTAATATTTGGACCATCCGATCGTCAGGTAACGATGAGATTGATACGAAAGGTCTATTTAAGTTTAACCAGTTTTATAACCAAATAGCCGTTGGTGTTGGTGCAGGTGCACGGCTGGATTTTAATTATTTTGTATTCAGGTTAGATATGGGGGTAAAAGCTCGAAATCCTGTTTTGCCTAAAGGCGAGCGTTGGATTCTAGGTGTCAAACCAATTCGTTGGGATGATATGGCTTTTAATTTTGCCATTGGATATCCATTTTAGAAGCCTCCATTGTGATGTAAATAATCGTTAAATATTTTTTAAGAACTCAAAATAATTGGTTGAAATACCGACAATCTATTCTTAACTTGTTGTGTCTTTTGCTGGACTAAAGTTGTTGAATGATAGTTTTATATATGACATTAATCATGTGGTGTTCGTACTGGAGGAAAGTTTGATTTTGTTCTATGTGTAAGCATTTGGTGGTCTTACAGTAAAAAAATGTAATTTTTTCTCAATGATTTTCACTAATTTCGTAGAGTTTTTTTAGAAAAATATTATTTCGAACTATAAATATTAAAAGCTATGAAGCGAGTATTAGATGTTGTAAAGCCTGGGGTTGTTACTGGTGATGACTTGGGTAAACTTTTAGCAGTAGCAAAAGAAGAAGGTTTTGCAATGCCTGCTGTAAATGTTGTTGGTACAGATTCTATTAATGGCATTCTTGAAGCTGCAAAGGCAGTTAACTCTCCTGTTATGATTCAGCTTTCAAATGGAGGAGCTGCATTTTATGCGGGTAAAGGGTTGAAATTAGAAGGACAAAAAGCACAAATATTAGGAGCTGTTTCAGCTGCAAAACATATTCATATTTTGGCTGAGGCATATGGTGTACCAGTTGTGCTTCATACTGACCATGCTGCTAAGAAATTATTACCTTGGATTGACGGCTTGTTAGAAGAAAGTGAAAAGCATTTTGCCGAAACAGGTAAGCCTTTATTCAGTTCTCATATGCTTGACCTTTCAGAGGAGCCATTAGAAGAGAATATCGCTATTTGTAAAGAATACCTTGCACGTATGAGTAAAATAGGTATGACTTTAGAAATTGAGTTAGGTATTACAGGTGGTGAAGAAGATGGTGTTGATAACTCTGATGTTGACAACGCTTTATTATATACGCAGCCGGAAGAAGTGAACTATGCTTATGAGCAATTATTAGAAGTTTCTCCAGACTTTACAGTGGCTGCTTCATTTGGGAATGTTCATGGTGTATATAAGCCAGGTAATGTTGTGTTAAAGCCTTCAATTTTGGACGCTTCACAAAAGTATATTCAGGAAAAACACAATACAGCTGACAAGCCGGTTAACTTTGTATTCCATGGTGGTTCAGGTTCTTCTTTAGAGGAAATTCGTGAGTCTATAGGTTATGGTGTTATTAAAATGAATATTGATACCGATACTCAATGGGCTACATGGGATGGTGTTCGTAAGTTTGAAGCTGCCAACCGTGATTACTTACAAGGACAGATTGGTAACCCGGATGGTGAGGATAAGCCAAATAAGAAATTCTACGATCCACGTGTTTGGTTACGCAAAGGACAAGAGAGTTTGGTTGATCGTTTGAAAGTTGCGTTTGAAGACCTTAATTGTATTGATCGTTTGTAATACAATATCAAATATTATTAATAAAGAGACACATGAGTTATTCAATGTGTCTCTTTTTTTATATTTTGGTGTCTCACAAATCTGATCGATAATGAAATCTACAACACGAGATAATTTTTCGAGTAAATTCGGAGTAATAGCAGCAGCAGCCGGTTCAGCTGTAGGACTGGGTAATATCTGGAAGTTTCCATACGAGGCCGGGCAAAATGGAGGCGGTGCTTTTTTAGTTTTATACTTCTTCTTTATTATCACCATTGGTCTGCCAATAATGATATCTGAATTTGTAATAGGACGAAAAACCAATGCAAATGCAGTTCGGGCTTTTAAGAAGATTACGCCAGACAAACCATGGTATTTAACCGGAATTATGGGTGTGGCTGCTTCGTTTATGATTTTGTCATTTTACGGTGTTGTAGCTGGTTGGACACTCGAATATGTCTATTTAGCAATTACTAATGCCTTTAAAGGCCAGGATCCGGCCGCATTATCTGAGGGGTTTAATAATTTTATTTCAGATCCGGTACGTCCACTTGTGTGGCAGGTGTTGTTTATGGTACTTACAGCTATTGTTGTCATAGGCGGAATAAAAAACGGGATTGAGAAATTAACAAAAATATTAATGCCGGTTCTGTTATTGATCATTATTGTGATGGGGGTTCGTTCTGTGACTTTGGGGGCTAATATTAATGCCGCCGGAGAAGTAGTGGGGCATTCTTTCGATGGTTTAAAGTTTTTATTTAAGCCCGATTTTTCCAAGGTGGATATTGATGTTGTTCTTGATGCCTTAGGACAAGCTTTCTTCTCACTGAGTTTAGGGATGGGAACAATTATAACTTATGGCTCTTACATTAGAAAAAATAATAACCTGAATAAAACAGCGGTTGAGGTGGCTTTTTTAGATACCTTAATTGCTGTGCTGGCCGGTGTTGCTATATTTCCGGCTGTATTCTACTTTAATGTTGCTCCAACTGAAGGTCCGGGCTTAGTATTTACAGTGTTGCCGGGAATTTTTCAGAAAATGATTGGTGGCTACATATGGACACTTGCCTTTTTTATTTTGCTGACCGTTGCAGCATTAACATCCAGCATTTCGTTGTTAGAGGTTGGCGTAGCATATTTTGCAGAAGAGTTGAAAATAAATCGTGTTAAAGCTACCATTGTTGTAACTGCTATAATTACCGTGCTGGGTATAGCATGCTCTTTATCGAACAATATCCTTAAGGATGTCAAGCTTTTTGGACGAAATATTTTTGATAACATGGAGTTTTTATCATCTAATGTCATGTTGCCTCTTGGTGGAATGCTCATCGCAATATTTGCAGGCTGGTATATTAATAAAACAGACCTGTACAATGAGCTTTCGAATGGTAATGTTTTGAAGCTTAGGTTTTTTAAAATGTTTTATTTTATTATCCGTTTTATTGCACCAGTAGCCATCGCGATTGTATTTTTATATTCAGTTGGCTTATTAGGCGAGTAAAAAGGAATATTATATGCTGAAAGATTGGTTTTCCATGTCGAAAAGGGAGCAAATTAGTTTTACTGTACTGTTTGTGATTCTGCTATGCTTATTGTTGGCATTTTTTATTAAGCCATCTTCAGGAAACATTGAACTTGATCCTGATTTGGTTAAGTGGGCTGGTGAGGTGCATGAAAAGAGGATGAATAAATATGATACAATCGAGTATTTTTCTTTTGACCCTAATGTTGTTAATGTTAGAGAAATGCAAAAGCTTGGTTTTTCTGACAAAGCAATAATTAACCTGATTAAGTACCGTGAATCGGGAGGCGTTTTTAACGAAGGAAACGCGCTTAGTAGGATTTATGGCATTGATTCAACCTTATTCTCTTATTTGTATAAGTACATTGTTATTGAGGATAAGAAAATAGAAGCATCAGAAGCAAAGGTGTTTCAGTCAAAAAAATCATCAAATCAAGAAATTATAAAAAGTACTGCTGCCTTAGGTGAAAAGCCTGTATTTAAGGTGGGGAATGATGATTTTGTAATAGAAATTAATACCGCCGATACCGCAGAGTTCGATTTGCTGTACGGAATTGGTCCTGTCTTGTCCAGGCGAATTGTTAATTATAGAAGTAGGATTGGTGGATTCTTTGATGTGGATCAATTGACAGAAGTGTATGGTGTTTCAGTGGAGGTGATTGATCAGAATCGTAAGAAGTTATCGGTTGACCAGTCATTGATAAATCCAATGGATATTGGTAAGGCCGGATTAAGGAGAATGAAAGATCATCCATATTTGAATTATTATAAGGCAAAGGCAATAAGTGATGCAAGGAAAGCAGGAGCGTTGGAATCAATTACACAGTTTAAAAATAATCCGGTTTTTGAAGATGCCGACTGGCAGCGCCTCAATCTATATTTCGTGGTAGAGAATGGGCAGTAGTTGAATATTTTGCACAAAAATTATTGTCAAAATTTGCTGTGCTCACGAAAATGCATTTTCTTTGCAGCTGCAAAAATCGAAGGTATTATTGTTTCATTAGTACAATTGATTGAATTTTTGCAGTTTAATGATTAATTTTGCGATCCAAATAAAAAGTAAGCATTATGATAGTAATTCCTATTAAAGAGGGCGAAAACATTGAAAGAGCCTTAAAGAAATTCAAAAGAAAATTTGAAAAAACTGGCGCTATGCGTGAGTTGAGATCTCGTCAGGCTTTTACTAAGCCATCTGTAGTAAGAAGAGAGCAGGTAAAAAAAGCTATATATATTCAGCAATTGCAACGCGAATCTGAATAAATTACTAGCGGAGGGCGTCAATTTACTGCTTTTTTTGTATATTCGTTTAAAGCATAAAATGACACCCTCTGTTAATGCAAAACACTGAATCTTTCTATAAATATCTTGAGTTTGAGAGGCGGAATTCGTCTCATACAATCATAGCCTATAAAAATGATATAGGACAGTTTTGTTCTTATTTGCAGGATGAAGATTGTACTGAATGGACTCAGGTTACTTCACGAATCGTCCGCTCCTGGATGGTTCATTTGATTAACGATGGTGTTTCGGCCAGATCTGTTAATCGAAAAGTTTCCACTTTAAAAGTATTCTTTAGGTATCTGATGCGGGAGGAGATTATTGAAACTAATCCGGCAGAAGGTGTTATTACCCCAAAGGTTCCTAAGCGACTTCCTGTGTTTGTTAAGGAGGTTGAGATGGATAGCCTGCTTGATTGTGTGAGTTTCTCTGAGGATTTTTCTGGTGAGCGCGATCGATTAATAATTGAAATGTTCTATCATACAGGCATGCGTTTGTCTGAATTGGTCTCTCTGAAGGATAATCAGATAGATTTTCCGAATGGAATAATCAAGGTTTTGGGAAAAAGGAATAAGGAGAGAATTGTTCCGGTAATGCAAGAACTAAAGGCATCAATTCTTCGTTATATGACAAAGCGCGATCATGAATTTCCGGAAAGTAAAGGTTCTTTTGTTTTTTTAACGAATAAAGGAGTTCCCGTATATCATAAGTTGGTTTATCGGGTTGTCAATAAGTATTTGGCTGAGGTTTCCACAATTACGAAACGTAGCCCTCATGTTATTCGTCACTCTTTTGCAACGGCACTTCTGAATAGGGGAGCTGATTTGAATGCAATTAAGGAGTTGCTTGGTCATTCAAACCTGGCAGCGACTGAAGTATATACACATAATTCATACGAGAAGTTGAATTCTATTTACAAACAAGCTCACCCTCGAGCTTAAAAGATGGAGGATTTTATATGAATATCACAATTCAATCTGTGCGTTTTACTGCATCTGAGCAGTTAGAAGAGTTTATTCAACAAAAGGTAGGGAAGTTGGATCAGTTTTTTGATGGGATCGTTTCGGCTGAGGTTATTTTAAAGCTGGATAAGTCTGATTCTACTGAAAACAAAGTGTCAGAAATTAGTTTAAACATTCCTGGTGGCGAGTTGTTTGCGAAAAAGCAGACAAAAACATTTGAAGAGGGGGTTGATTTATCAGTTGATGCCTTGCGTAAACAACTGATTAAATGGAAGGAAAAGGTGCGTGCCAAATAGGTAAAAAAAAGAGTTATTTTTTTGCGGTGTTGAAAATAAATTATACATTTGCACACCGTTTTTAGGGTAGTAAGAATACGCTAAAGTACTATAAATAGGCTGATTGACTATGGTTGTCGGCCTATTGAAATGAAATAAAGTCAGGTTTCTGACAACGATCTTTTGATTTAATGATGTATTGGGGAGATACCAAAGTGGCCA
>DIYS01000265.1 GCA_002429115.1 Saccharicrinis sp. UBA6048
GCTTTCAGCGGAATATGCACTTACACATTAAATAATGTACCTGTAGGCTTATCTGTCAGTTGGTCGCACTCCAGCCTACTAACAGCCGTTAGCAGTACCAACACTACTTACACCGTAAAAGCTATCGCTCCTTTCGTAAGAGGACAAGGCTGGGTAAAGGCTACTATTACTACGTCAGGTGGGGAAACGATTGAAAAGCAGTATGATGTTTGGGTGGGTAAGCCTGGTACTCCAATAATTGATTGTGCTTACAGTGTTATAGCGAAAAACTCAATATTTCCAATTGAAGCTAGTTCAAATGGCGCTAGTAGCTATTATTGGCGCATAAGCGGAGCTCAAGTACATTCTGGGCAAGGGGAATCATTGATTTACGCAAAAACAGATGGTTCATGTCCAAATGACTTTTTCCTGCGTGTAAGCTCATCAAATGAGTGTGGTTCTAGTTCAACCGCATACCTTACATTACCTTTTGATTGCAGCGGAGGTGGAATGCCATTATCGTTAACAATGTCGCCTAATCCCGCTTCAGAAACATTGAACCTTAACCTTACGGTTGATGAAGCAGACTCCAATTCATCAACAGCGAAAATGAACTCATACAATGAGTTGCCGGCATTATATGAAGTACAAATATGGAGTGAAAGAAAAGGTTTAGTAAAAAAGCAACAATTGAAAGGTAAGAAAAACCAGATTGATATTTCCAGTCTGCAACCCGGCCTTTATTTTGTGCATATAGTGTATGAGGATACGGTGGTGAAGAAACAATTGATTGTGGAATAAAAGTGCATATAAGGCTATTGGCTAATAGTCATTGACAACCTGAACCTTTCCAAAGTTTTAATCTTTGGAAAGGTTTCTTTTTGCGCAAGCTTACAAAGCTCGCTATATCAACCCCGATTTTAATAAGTTCTCCAGGTCCTCTGGCGTATCAATTCCGTAGGCTTGTTCATCCGTTTCCTCAATACGGATCTGGTAACCATTTTCCAGCCAGCGCAGTTGCTCAAGTGATTCGACCGATTCAAGCGTTCCGGTTTTCAATTGAGTAATTTTCATCAGTATATCAGCTCGATAGCCATACAAGCCGATGTGGTTGTAAAACGTATGTTTGTTGACCCAGTTGTTTTCATCTTCACCTCTAAAATAGGGAATAGGCGAACGACTGAAATACAAAGCGTATTTATCTTTACTGATGACCACCTTAGGTTTGTTCGGGTTAAATAAATCTTCGGTTTTGCGAACAGGTTTAACCAATGTCGCCAACTCCGTATTGTGGTCGTTAAAGCAATTAGCAACCGATGCAATTTGCTTCGGGCTGATAAATGGCTCATCTCCCTGGATGTTCACAACGGCATGAAAGGTCATATTTTCAATAGCCTCAATCTTTGTCAGAGCTTCGGCACAGCGATCGGTACCACTTTGATGATCAACTGAGGTCATGACCACATTACCGCCATATTTAGTAACCGCCGCTTTGATTCTTTCGTCATCAGTGGCCACATAAACATATTTCAGTTCGCGACTAGCTTGCTCATAAACACGTTGAATCATTGGCTTGCCACCAATGTCAGCAAGAGGTTTTCCGGGGAATCGCGTTGATCCGTAACGCGCCGGAATTATTCCTAATATTGTTTTTTCTTCCATTTTGAGTATCTGATAGACAGCAAAAGTAAGGAGATTCTGGAAAGGCCGATAAGTTTTAACAAAATTTGTCAACACCTGATCCTAACCTGGACAAGCCAGAAAAGTATCAAGTATTAAGTACAAAGTATCAAGACTATTTACAGCATGCTTAAATATTCTGCCAAAAAATACACGAATTTCAATTTTTAGATACTGAAATAAAGCTTGAGAATTGTAACTTTGTCAGGTTGAACTGCAATTTTTGCAGGAATTCTTCTTCCATCAAAAACTAAGATAAGAGAATGGATTTACAGCAAATCAAACAACGATTTGGAATAATTGGAAACTCTTTCGGTCTTAACCGGGCTATTGATGTGGCCGTGCAGGTGGCTCCAACAGACTTATCGGTGCTGATAACCGGAGAAAGTGGAACGGGTAAAGAAGTGATGCCGCAAATTATTCATCAATCGAGTGCCCGTAAGCATGGCTCGTACATAGCGGTTAACTGTGGTGCAATTCCTGAAGGTACAATTGACTCCGAGTTATTTGGTCATGAAAAAGGGGCTTTTACAGGCGCTCTTTCTGATCGTAAAGGTTATTTTGAGGAAGCGAATGGAGGAACGATTTTTTTAGATGAGATTGGTGAACTGCCATTAAATACACAAGTGCGCTTATTACGAGTACTAGAAGCCGGTGAATTTATCAAAGTTGGCTCTTCGAAAGTGCTTAAAACGGATGTTCGTGTGGTGGCTGCAACCAATGTAAAAATGGAAGAAGCCATAAAGGAAGGGAAGTTTAGAGAAGATTTATACTACCGCTTGAACAGTGTGCCTATTTCTATTCCTCCGTTGCGCGATCGATCCGACGATATCTATTTGCTGTTTCGCAAATTTGCCAATGATTTTGCAACACGTTACCGTATGCCGGCTATCCGGTTGTCTGATGATGCGAAGTCCTTGTTAATGCGTTACCGATGGCCGGGAAACATTCGACAGTTAAAGAATATTACCGAACAAATTTCTGTAATAGAACAACAGCGGGAGATTAATGGTGAAACAATAACTAAGTATTTACCATATCATAGTGGCGATAATCTGCCGGCTATCATTGATTCAAAAGCTGCTGGCAAAGAAGAAGACTTCAGCAACGAGCGTGAAATTCTTTATAAGGTGTTGTTCGATATGAAAAATGATATGAACGACCTGAAGAAGTTAGTACTTGACTTGATGGAAAATGGTGGGGTAAGTGATCATGGTGAACACGATCAGATTATTCAAAAGCTGTATCAAAGTGAAGATGGTGAATTTGTTGCTCCCGGGGGTAATGTGCAGCCCATGACTTATTCAACAACAGTGTCGGATGATCAGAATGCAAGCATCCAGGATACTGAAGAGTTTGTAGAGGAGTCCCTGTCTTTGGCAGACAAGGAAATAGAATTGATTCGGAAAGCTTTGGATAAGCATAATGGGAAACGCAAGCAGGCGGCTGTTGAGCTTGGTATCTCCGAACGAACATTGTATAGAAAAATAAAAGAATATCAGATAGAGCGATGAGAAAAATAGTTATACTGACTGTGATGGTTACTGCTGCTGTACTAAGTGCATGTTCAATAAAAATGACCATGAGCGGTGCCTCAATTCCAGAAAATATCAACACTTTTTCAGTTCAATATTTCGATAACCGTGCGCCATTAATCAATCCTTTGTTAAGTCAGAATCTGACAGAAGGTATGAAGGATCGTGTTTCAAATGAATCGCGACTAAATTTGGTTAATGGAACCGGAGATGTTGATTTCTCAGGTGCGATTACCGGTTATAGTGTGCGTCCAATGGCTATTCAGGCGGACGCGGTTTCTGCAGAAACACGTTTGTCGATGACTGTCAAAATTCGTTACAAGAATTATAAAGACCCTAAGTTAAACTGGGAAAGTAGTTTCTCCGCTTTTCGCGATTTTCCGTCAGATCAAAACATTAATTTAGTTGAAACTGAATTAACGAATGAGATGATTGAAGAGATTACGGAGAATGTTTTTAATAAAGCATTTGCTGACTGGTAGACGTTTGATACATGAAGAAAACGGAATTTTTTGACCTTGTTGCAGAACCATCGTTGCTAAACGATGTTAGCTTAAATTCGTTAAATGAAATTGTGGATGAATTTCCATGGTTTCAGTCGGCACGTATGTTACTGGTTAAAAACCTTCATGTCTTAGATCATGTTCGATTTAATGGTGAGTTAAAGCAAAGTGCAGCTTACATCGCTGATCGTAATCGTTTGTTTGAGCTGGTTCATAAGCCTGTAAATGTTCAGGAGCAAATAGAAGAGCAAGAATTACCTGCTGAACCAGTTGCCGAAAATGTTAAAGAGGAAAAGAAAGCATCGGCCGTTGGTATTACAACTAAAGTCAGTTCGATTGTTGATTACTTCCAGACCGATGATGTTTTTGAAACAGCTGATGGCGGGCAGATTGACTTTTCGGTAGCACAGGATGATCAACCGAAGGAGACAGAAAGCTTGACGTCTATGGTGATGCCAAGTGCTGATTTTCTGGAATATGAATCAATCGAATTTGTTGGTTATGAATTAAAAGAAGCTGTGCATACCGATGATCAACAGGATGAAAGTCATTCTTTCTCCGATTGGTTAACGATGTTACGACATGCACCTGCTCCTGAAGAGAAGCCTGTTAAGAAAAAATCGATGCAGATTATTGATAATTTTCTTAAAATAGAATCTCCCAAAATCGTTCCGTCAGCAGGTCAAAAGAAAGCAGATGCGGATGCTGTTAAATCGGTAAATAACATTGAGACAGATAGTAATGATGACCTGATGTCGGAAACTCTGGCCTCTATATATATCAAGCAAAAGCACTATGAAAAGGCGATTGGTATATATGAAAATTTGCGTTTGAAATATCCCGAAAAAAATGCTTACTTTGCAAGTCGAATTAGTGATTTAGAAAAATTAACAAATTAAATAATAAAGCAAGATATGTATCAATTTGTTTCAATACTTGTGATCTTAGTAAGTATTCTTTTAATCCTTATTGTTTTGGTTCAGAACTCTAAGGGAGGTGGTTTGGCATCTAACTTTTCATCACAAAATCAGGTGATGGGCGTGCGCAAAACAACCGATTTTCTTGAAAAAGCAACCTGGACATTGGCAGGTGCCTTATTGGTGCTTTCGTTTGTAGCCGTAATGGTTTTGCCTAAATCTACAATGGGAGGTGCTGAAATTGATGAGAAATTGAATACTTTACCATCACAGCAACAAGAAGTACAACCTTTCGCTTCTCCTGCGCAGGGTGACGATGCAGCTGCAACTGAAGAAACTTCTACTGAAGAAGCACCAGCAGAATAAGCAACGTGATTGAAGATATTAAAGAGGAAATCCATTTGGGTTTCCTCTTTTTAGTTGATATCTATTAACCGTATTACCACGAAGGCACGAAGAAATTTAAGACGAACTTTGTGTTCATCATGTCTTTGGTATCATCAGCGAAAATCTGCGTTATCAGCGGGAACTTTTACCAACCTGCAATTTTGACTTTTGTGTCACATCTTACTTGGCAGTATTCTGCAAAAAAGTCAGTGTATGTATCGAAAATATGTCATAAATTGCTTTGGCATACTTTGTGAGAAACAAGCAACCATTATTAATAAGTTTATACATTAAAAATTTAAAAATATGTCAGAATTAAAAGGAAGAATCTTAGCCGGTAAGATTTTGGTTAAGCCTCAGGCAGCTGAAACAACAACAGCAAGCGGAATTATTATTCCTGATTCAGCCAAAGAAAAGCCATTGCAAGGTACAGTCGTTTTAGTGGGTGATGCTAAAAAGGACGAAGCTATGGAAGTAAAAGTGGGCGACGTTGTATTGTACGGAAAATATGGCGGTACTGAATTAAATGTTGAAGGCGAAGATTACCTGTTAATCTCTCAGTCTGATGTTCTTTACATCCTGTAATTATTAATCCTGATTATTTAAAAATAGACATAAAATGGCTAAAGAAATAAAATTCAATATTGAAGCGCGTGACCTGTTAAAAGAAGGTGTTGACGCGTTGGCTGATGCAGTAAAAGTGACCTTAGGACCAAAAGGTCGTAACGTAGTTATCGATCGTAAGTTTGGTGCGCCTTCAATCACTAAAGATGGTGTATCTGTTGCAAAAGAAGTTGAGTTATCAGATCCTTATGCAAACATGGGTGCGCAAATGGTAAAAGAAGTAGCTTCTAAAACTGGTGACGATGCTGGTGATGGAACAACTACTGCTACTGTGCTCGCTCAGTCAATTATCAATGTTGGTTTGAAAAACGTAACAGCTGGTGCTAACCCAATGGAATTGAAAAAGGGTATTGACAAGGCTGTTGCTGCTGTTGTAGCAAACATCAAGGCACAAGCACAGGTAGTAGGCGAGCACAGTGAAAAAATTGAGCAGGTGGCTACGATCTCAGCTAACAACGACAACGAAATCGGTAAGTTGATTGCTGAAGCTATGGAGCGCGTAAGCAAAGAAGGTGTAATCACTGTTGAAGAAGCTAAAGGTACTGAAACAACTGTTGAAGTTGTAGAAGGTATGCAGTTCGACCGTGGATACATTTCTCCATATTTCGTAACTAACACTGACAAGATGGAAGCTGATCTTGAGAATCCTTTCATCTTAATCCACGACAAGAAGATTTCTACAATGAAAGATCTTCTTCCAATTCTTGAGCAGACTGCACAGTCAGGTCGTCCATTGATGATTATTGCTGAGGATGTGGATGGAGAAGCTTTGGCTACATTAGTGGTTAACCGTCTACGTGGTTCATTAAAAGTAGCTGCAGTTAAAGCACCTGGTTTTGGTGATCGTCGTAAGGAAATGTTGCAAGACCTTGCAATCTTGACTGGTGGTACTGTTATCTCAGAAGAAACAGGTTTGACTCTTGAAGCTGCTACAATTGAAATGCTTGGTCAGGCTGAGAAAATTACTATCGATAAAGAAAACACGACTGTTGTAAATGGTGCTGGTGCCAAAGAAGCTATTGATGCTCGTGCTAACCAGATCAAAGCTCAGATTGCTAATACAACATCTGACTACGACCGTGAGAAATTACAAGAGCGTTTAGCTAAGATTGCTGGTGGTGTTGCTGTACTTTATGTAGGTGCTGCATCGGAAGTTGAGATGAAAGAGAAGAAAGACCGTGTGGATGATGCCTTAAGCGCAACTCGTGCTGCTGTTGAAGAAGGTATCGTTGCTGGTGGTGGTGTTACTTACATTCGTTCTGTTGATGCTTTGGCTAACATTAAAGGTGAGACTGAAGATGAGCAGACTGGTATCGAAATTATCAAGCGTGCCATTGAAGAGCCATTGCGTCAGATTGTATTCAACGCTGGTAAAGAAGGTGCTGTAGTGGTACAGAAAGTAGCTGAAGGCGAAGGTGACTTCGGATACAATGCTCGTTTCGATCGTTACGAAAACCTATTGGAAAGCGGTGTAATCGATCCTGCTAAAGTAACTCGTATCGCTCTTGAGAACGCTGCTTCAATCGCAGGTATGTTCTTAACAACTGAGTGTGTATTGGTTGAAGAAAAAGAAGAGGGGCCAGCTATGCCTCCAATGGGTGGTGCTCCGGGAATGGGTGGCGGCATGCCAGGTATGATGTAAGAAAAATACATTTATAATTTCAAAAGCCGATTCGTTTTGCGAGTCGGCTTTTTTCATGAGCACCAATCCACTAATCGCATAATGTGCTAAGTTGGTTATTTATTCAAAAGAATAGAACTAATACCAATGTGATATTGGTATAAGTCCCCATGCACCATTGCGCAATATTCAATTATCTAACGGATGAGTAGTTCATGCTTATCATGTAGAAATGTTTTTGTAAGATGGAAGTGTTAAAGCTGCAAATCAAGCCCCAAAGTGGGCGATATATATTAGCATAGGGCGAAGTGTAACGCAGCCCTATGTAATTGTCAAGATAATTAACCCTGGAAATGTTTTAAATGATCGCTATAAATTAAAAAAACAAGACTGTCGGGCAAGATTTATTATTCTTATATTTATTGAACCAAAATCGAATTCAATCAATTGAATTAAGCCTTAAACAATAGCATTATGACAGAGAATATTCCTGAAGTACGCCATTTGAAGTCGTCAAGTGGTATTTCTTTTAGTTTAAACTACATTGCCAGTCAGACTCACTTAGAGTGGTATAATAAAAGTGAATTCCCCAAGAAAGATTGTGATTTTTGCCAATTAGTAACACCAGAAAAAGAAAGTATACATTCCTTACTTCGAACAACGATGTCACTTTTTCCTGGTCACGAATTGTTAATCTCTCCTAGTCATGGTGATGATTACATTGGCCTCTACCTAAGACATATGCTGGATATTACCGATGAGAATGCGGCAGCTGCCATTGCCTTTGATGGATCAAAAAATGTGAAATTAAAGAACTATCACTTCAACTGTCACCTTCTTTCCGATAAAAACATCTTACCAATTATTCAGGATGCTGGCGGCAGTTTGTACAAAGAAATCATTAAGCAGGATAATTTTTCAATTGGTATGCTTGATGTTTATGGCAGAAACCCAATTATTGTCAGAAGCTCATCGAGAGATAAAGTAGAAGATGCGTTTCATGAAATAGAAAAGCTAATTGGAGTGAGTTTTTCCACCAGTTCTCATCCATATATTAATCTTATTATCTGGAAAGATGGTGAGGATTATGTTTTGGCTGTCATTCCACGAGTTGTGTATAAGCCAACCGAATATTATGCTGAAGATAATTCCTGGGATATTGCACCTGGTGCATTGGAGATGGGTGGTTTTTATTTGACCTCTAATCATGCTGAGTTTGTTAACCTTAAAGTTGAACAGTTGATGCGCATCAACGATGAAGTATCGTATAGTAATACTCATATTCAGGAATTATTGCAAGACTTTGATTTAAGTAAAATAAGCTAAGCTCAGGATATGTATTTGCATGTTGCGGTACTTTTTGCAATTATATTGATCTACAGTTTGATTGCCGGAAAGGTGGAGCGTTACCCGCTTAGTGCACCAATATTTTTTCTTACAATTGGATTATTACTAGGGCCGCTTGTATTTCATTTCTTTAGAAATAGTCTGAATCAGGAGAACTACAAACTCTTGTCTGAGTTTACTTTGGCATTGGTGTTGTTTAGTGATGCATCAAAAGCTAATTTACGTGTGTTAAAACACTATTTTGGCTTGCCATCTAAACTGCTGTTAATCGGATTGCCTTTGACCATACTATTGGGATTTGCATTTGGTATGATTCTCTTTCCACAAATTTCATGGATTGAGATTGCTATACTAAGCACTATTCTGGCGCCTACCGATGCGGCCCTTGGCGAGCCGGTAGTTTCAAATAAAGCAGTTCCTTCCAAAATACGTGAAGGCATAAATGTGGAAAGTGGTTTAAATGATGGGATTTGTGTTCCGATTTTGATGATTTTACTCGCTATCCATTCGGTGAAGCATAACGATTCCATTTCATTTAGTTATGGGTTAAACCTTTTTGTCAAAGAAATTGGAATTGGTGTTTTAGTCGGAGCATCAATTGCGCTCTTTGGTGTTTTTATGATTAAACGAGGCGTTAAATTTGACTGGATTGAGTCATCCTGGAAGAGTTCAATAGTTATTCTGATGTCTTTGTGCAGTTTTGCTTTAGCCCAGACCTTGGGAGGAAGTGGGTTTATCGCTTGTTTTATTGGTGGTCTTACTTTCAATATGCGATGTAAATCGGATAAGTCGGAATTCTTAACCGGAAGTGAAGGGATTGGCAAAATATTAATTGCTGTTGTATGGCTTGTTTTTGGAAGTGTTATTACCGGAAGAATTATTCACCTGCTTACCTGGGAGGTTGTTTTATACTCGATCCTAAGTCTTACTGCCATACGAATGATCCCGGTTTTATTGACATTGTACAACCATAAAATAAGCGTCTATGCCAAATGCTTTATTGCATGGTTTGGGCCCAGAGGTTTGGCGAGTATTGTTTTTGCCATTATGGTTTTTGAAGAGCAACTGATTCATGGACAAACCATAGTAGCAACTACCTTGTTTACAATACTTATTAGTGTATTTGCACATGGTGTTTCTGCAGAACCAATGGCTAAGTTATTTGTGAGGTCGGCAAAATAGGGATCAATTGATATTTCTGTGGAGAGTTTTCTTATAAAGACTAAATGACCTGGTACAGTAGGTATGGAATAAGAGGAAACAGTAAGCTCTAAACAAAGTAGAACCCTGCCTTCGGCGACTTACTTTTTCCTGCAGGTGAAAAACTAAGGAAAAACCCCGCTGGCTGCAGCACTCATTGACCCACTAAGCATTCATTCCGGAAAAGATTTAAAAGAATTACAGCTTCGGTTCCAAATCTTTTTACCCTCCATTTTATGCAGTGGGTACCCCAATATCATCGCTGATGCCAGAATCCACTACAACCATTAAGAGTCGCTTTTCACCACTCAAAACATAGTTTTGAAAGTGCGTTGGCCTGTTTCATTTGCGAGCCGGCGATCGGGTGAATAATGATTAATCCAATTGAACAGCAAAGGGGCTTGCCCAACTTTGCTTGTGAAATTTATTAATCATTAGAGTGCGTGGAAGCTTAAATGGGACTAGAGTTTTGTTTCTTTTGGGCGATGCAAAAGAAAGGAGGTTAAATAATGATCAAGACACTTAATGTCAGCTAAATGTCATCAATTGAACCTTAGTCCACAACAATTCAAAACAGATCCCAAAATGATGAGTACAGTCGTATTAAAATCAAAAAAAGCCCCATAAAATGGAGCTTTTTAAATTGTATGTTTTTTGATATCACACTGCAATCACTTCAACAATTTGCGGTACTGATTTCTTGACTACCATTTCCACGCCACCTTTTAAAGTTTGCATACTTAACGGGCAGCCATCGCACGATCCTTCTAAACGAACCTTGACTATGTAATCATCGGTTAGTTCAATAAGGCTGATGTCACCCCCATCGCCCTTCAAATAAGGTCTTATTTCTTCAAGTGCAGCCTCTACTTCTTTCAATAATTTTTCCTTATCCTCTCCCATGATATTTATTTCTTAATTTCAACAATTTTAGTTTCCGGCATAGAATTATTACGGTGTTCAACTCGTTCCACAACCTTTTGTGCCAGCTCAGCAAAGGCAATGCCAGTCATTGACTCATCGGCTAAGGCAGCAGGTTCACCCTTGTCACCACCTTCACGAATTCCTTGTACAATTGGAATTTGTCCCAGAAGAGGTACGCCGATTTTACCGGCTAGTTGTTTGCCTCCATCTTGTCCAAAGATATAGTATTTGTTTTCAGGTAGTTCTTCAGGTGTAAACCAAGCCATATTTTCAACCAAACCAAGTACTGGTACCTGGATATTTTTACTTTGGAACATGCTGACGCCTTTTACAGCATCTGCTAAAGCAACGTTTTGTGGTGTTGTTACAATTACAGCACCTGTGATACTGATCGTTTGTACGATGGTCAGATGAATATCACTTGTGCCCGGAGGCAAATCAATTAATAAATAATCCAGTTCACCCCAGTTGCCATCATTAATTAACTGGCGAATGGCATTGGTAGCCATAGCACCTCGCCATATTAAAGCATCGTCAGGGTTGACAAAGTAACCAATACTAAGCATCTTGACACCATATTTCTCAACCGGAAGAATTTTATCTTTTCCATTGATCTTTTCCAAAACCGGGCGAGCCTCTTCTGTTTGAAACATGATAGGCACAGATGGTCCAAAAATATCTGCATCCAATAATCCTACCGAATAACCTGCTTTAGCTAAGGCAACTGCCAGGTTGGATGTAACCGTCGATTTTCCAACTCCACCTTTACCTGATGCAACCGCAATAACATTCTTTACTCCAGGCAGAGCTTTTGTTTCAACAGGCTTTTCTTTTGGTTTAATCTTTACATAGATGTTGCCCTCGATTTCAGCCGCCTCATCAACGTATGTTTTAATGGCTTGTACACAGGCTTTCTTTAATGATCCAACCATTGGGTCATTTGCTCTGTCAAACAGCAAACTGAAACTGATTCGTTTACCATCAATACGAAGGTCATCTTCAACCATTCCAAGTGAAACAATATCTTTTCCTTTGCCAGGATGCACCACATGTTTTAGTGCATCTAATATCAGATTAGGATAGTACTCCATCGTTATCTTTATTTAAACCTTGTAAAAATTAGACTCAAAGGTATAAAAAAAAGAGAAATTCACTTTCTCTTAATTCCTTTATTTACATGCTTTACAGCAATTCTGTTGCAGGGTTCCAAAATACCTCGTCGAAGTTTGTAATTTGATTTTCTTCTATTTTGACTCCTTCATTTTCCAACAGTTCCTTCATGGTTTCACCACCTGGGAAATGATGTTTGCCGGTGAGAATACCTTTGCTGTTGACCACTCGATGGGCGGGAACAAACCGAGGCCAGCTACTGCATTTATTCATGGCCCAACCCACCATGCGTGCTCCGCGATAGCTTCCCAAATAATTGGCAATGGCTCCATAACTGGTAACTCTACCATGTGGTATTAATTCGGCCACCTGGTAAACACGTGAAAAGAAGTCATTTTCATGTTTAGGCATCATTTTACTTTCCTTTCTTGCGCGAAAGAGGATTATTTTTTATCGAATCCTTTTCCTTAACAACTCCTCTTCCTGCACTGTGGTAATCATCAAAATCAATTTCGATATCCGGTTCGATCCACTCTTCTCTGTTTTCAAGATGAAACTTCAGGTATTTAATAGATAGGCCATGCGCAATCCATTTTGACTCATAATGGGTTTGGATCGATAATATTTCATCATCATAGCCTGATCCGTACAAATCCGTTTCATCTACCTCTACATCAAACTTATTGGCTTTGACCATTTCAGAGGTGTAGGTGTAAAGAAAATTCGAATCTGATTTTAGATGAATCAGTCCATTTGGTTTCAGGAACTGTTTGTATAATTGTAAAAAACGTGTTGAAGACAGACGTTTATTAACCTTCTTCATTTGCGGATCGGGAAACGTTAACCAAATCTCATCAACTTCATTCTCTTCAAAAAAAGAAGTGATGAATTCAATTCTTGTACGAACAAAAGCCACGTTATTCAGCCCCTTGTTTTTAGCATCGGTCGCACCACGGTGCATACGGGCACCTTTAATATCAATGCCAATAAAGTTCTTATCTGGAAATAACTCAGCCAGGCCAACAGAGTATTCGCCTTTGCCACAACCCAGCTCTAAAACGATAGGGTTGTTATTCTTAAAAAAGTTCTGATGCCATTTCCCTTTCTGTGCAAAAGGTTCTCCTTTTAAGTCGCTGAAATCAGCTTCAAATACATGTTCGTAAGTTGCCATTTCGGCAAACTTCTTCAACTTATTCTTTCCCACTTGTTTTTATTCTTTTACTTCTGCTTTTTCGATACGAAGGCCCACGTTGTGTATGCCCATTAGATCGATTTCGCGCATGCCTTGTACGATGCGGAACGTATACTCACCTGTTTCTGCAAACCGGACACCAACCTGATAAGGCACTTTCACATGGTAAAGATTGCCCCAGCCTGATCCTAACCAACGGCCTGTATCATCGGCCAGAATGCAATCTACTTTTTGTTGCATGGCTTTACCCGTTGGGCTGATAACGTCAACAAACAGCCAAAGGTTGCTATTCGGATAATTGGAATAGTTACGGACATTGAGAATGACATTGTAGGCCTGTTCGGCACTTTCAATGTTGACATTAAAAACGGCCATCGAATCCATATTCCAGCCATTGTCGGGTATAGTCACATATTCATCGAAAACGACTCCTTTATCACAACTTGATAAGGTAATCAATGCGATAAATATAGCCAGGATGTAATTACTGCTTCTTAGCTTGTGTATCTCCACCTTGTTGCTTCCGTTTGTTATTATTTGGTCTGTTGCGTCTTCTTGACTTATTGTACGATTTCTTTTTATCGCCACCAGAGTTAGAATCTCCTTCTTTACGTTGGGATTGATTCTGGTTATGATGTCGATTGTCTTTATTCCCCTGGTTAGGACGACGTTTGTTTGGACGACGCTTTTTCTTCTTGGTTTCGTCGAAGCGTGTCAGGTCATCCTGCTCAATAACATTGTCGTACGTTGGCTCGGCAAACATTGGCTTAGGTGCCTCACTGGCCAGGTTATCCACCTTTTTGCCTTTCCGGTTTAATCGAATAATCTCTTTTACGCGATCAACCGACAATGAAATAATACCTGCAGGAATATCTTTGCTGGTACTGTACCACATTGTACGCGAAAAGATATCCGTTTTAAAATGGTAATAGGTTCCATCAACCGTTTCAAGTGGAATTGAGGTATTCGGAAAATCCTGCTGTGCATCAATATATGCATCTAATTCGTAATTTAAGCAACACTTGAGCTTTCCACATTGACCAGCCAGCTTTTGAGGATTAAGCGATATTTCCTGGTATCGCGCAGCATTTGTGGTAACAGATACAAAGTTGGTCATCCATGTAGAACAGCATAATTCACGACCGCATGGGCCAATTCCTCCGATTCGCCCCGCTTCCTGTCGTGCACCGATCTGACGCATTTCAATTCTTACACGGAATGTCTCGGCCAGTACTTTAATTAACTGACGGAAATCCACACGTTCATCAGCGATGTAGTAGAAAATGGCTTTGGTTCTATCGCCCTGATACTCAACATCGCCAATTTTCATATCCAGATTCAAGCGTTCTGAGATGCGGCGTGATTCCAGCATGGTTTCATGTTCCAAAGCTTTTGCCTCTTCCCATTTCTCAACGTCTGCTGGTTTAGCCTTTCGGTATACTCTTTTAAACTCAAATGAATCAAGGTTGATGTTATGCTTCTTCATCTGCAAAAGCACCAGTTCACCGGTGAGTGTTACCGTACCAATGTCATGGCCCGGTGATGCTTCGACAGCAACAACATCGCCTTTACTAATGCGCAGATCATTACTATTTCTGTAATAACCTTTACGCGTGTTCTTAAATTGAATCTCAACAATGTCTGTTGTATTCATGCTGTCGGGTATATCATCCAGCCAGTCGTAAACATTCAGTTTACCGCAGCGACTGGTGCATCCCGAACAACCTTTCTTTTCTGTATCTTGAATAACTTCTTCCATAAAAAAATAAATAAAAGGCTCAACGGCCTTGTGAATTTGTGCTTACTGCTTAAGCAGCATAATTACTTTTAAACACAAATCCATTAATATAATACGAGCATTCCCATTTTGTTCAAGATGAGAATGGGCTAAACTAAACTCTTCACTCAATTCAAGTACGTTATCATCATTAATAAATGGTGAGAATCGTACTGAAAAATTTTCTTCATCAGGTGTAAGATACAATAATTCTTTTTCCTGAATGTTCATCATGAAGTTTTCCCTGATCAGGCGCAATGCGAAATCCAGGAAATTCTTCTGCCTTTCTTTTGATTGGCGGTTTATTTCATCGCACCAGTCAATCAGGTCGAATAATTTACGACCATAGGCTAAACGCATCATTGAAACAAACTTCTCAAAAAAGTAGCCTCTCTCTTCACTTTGACCGATAATTTCCTGAGCAGCTACATAGTTTCCAACCGAAAGCTTTGCATAGCGATCGCATTCATCCTGACTCAGATCGTATTCCGATTGCAGTGCCTGTGATATTTCATTGATCTCTAATGAAGGGATACGTAACATTTGCGCTCGACTCAATATCGTTCCAAGTATTTCATTGGGATTGTCAGAAACTAAGAGGAATACAGTGCCTTCTGGTGGCTCTTCAAGCAGTTTGAGTAATTTGTTAGATGCAGCCAAGTGCATTTTTTCAGGCAGCCAAATGATCATCACCTTGTACTTTGCCTCAAAAGTCTTCAGACTTAACTTCTTAATTATCTCCTGACTTTCCTGACTGTAGATCAATCCTTGTTTGTCCGCATCCAGAAAGTTAAACCATTGGCGAATATTGAAATAGCGATTTTCAAGTACAAACTGTCGCCACTCAGTTAAATATGAATCACTGACCGGGTTTTTGTGTTTGGTGCTCTTAACCACAGGAAATACAAAATGTAAGTCCGGATGTACCAGTTTTGAGTACTTAAGGCATGAAGGGCATTCGCCACAGGAATCATTGTCTTTACGATTGTGACAATTAAGGAATTGAGCAAAAGCAAGTGCCAGATTTATTTTACCAACACCTTCGGGGCCAGCAAATAATTGAGCATGACTGACACGATTTTCTTTAACCATGTTAATCAAATGTTGCTTAATCCTCTCGTGTCCAATTACCTCGTTAAACTTCATGAAATCGCCTAAAATTCAAGACACCAAAGATAACAATTTAGTTGGTTGTGGAAAATCATCAACACCCTGTATAGTGGAGTATGATTTGTATCAGCTTCCTTCGTTCTTAAAGCGATTCCTTTAACTTTGCAGCAAAATAGTAACGCATGTCAACATTCTTATTTAACGAAACGGTGTTTGGTCCGGTAAAAAGTCGACGTTTAGGTGTTTCACTTGGTATGAACCTTTTGCCAGTAAACAAAAAGGTATGTTCTTTCGACTGCATATATTGCGAATGTGGATTGAATGGAGAGCTTGGAGATAAAGAGGGGAAAATACCAGGTCGTGAGGAAGTAAAAAGTGCCTTAGATAAGAAGCTTAAGGATATGCTGGCCGATAATCTTCGACCTGATGTGATTACGTTTGCCGGTAATGGAGAACCAACTTTACATCCGGATTTTGAAGGTGTGATTGATGATACCATTGAGCTGCGGGATAAGTATTGTCCGAATGCTCGCATTGCTGTGCTTTCAAATGCCTCCCGTTTGCATAAGGCTGATGTTGTAAGAGCCTTGAATAAAGTGGAGGATAATATCCAAAAACTGGATTCTGGCTTAAAAGAAACGATTCTGCGATTGGATCAACCAAATTATCCGTTTGACCTGGAGAAGACTTTGGAGCAATTGATCGCTTTTGAAGGAAAACTAATTGTGCAAACCATGTTTGTTGCTGGTGAGGTGGACGGAAAAGTTATTGACAACACTACCGAAGAGGATATTACTTCATGGTTAGAAGCTTTGGAGCGTATTCAGCCAGAAAAAGTAATGATTTACACCATTGAGCGCGATACACCATACAATTCACTTCGAAAGGTTTCGCTTGATGAATTAAAAGCAATAGCAGCCAGGGCTGAAGCTTTGGGTCTGAAAGTTTCAGTATCCGGTTAAGTAAGGATAAGTTGCTGAACGTTGTATATTTGTAAAGTGACCGAGGTATTTACATATGCAAAACAGCGACGAATTCTGATAAGCCCACTGAATTGGGGCTTAGGCCATGCTACACGCTTGGTGCCGGTTGTTGACTATCTGATTAAACAAGGGCATGTTTGTGTGTTGGCTGGAGATTCACCGTCATTAGATATTCTGGCACAAACGTTTCCTCAGTTACAGTGTGAGAAACTAGATGGATTTAGGATACATTTATCATCTAAGTCATCAGGTTTCTTTAGTATTATGATGCAGGCTCCTGCATTTATAAGGTCAATAGTAAAAGAAAAAAGATTGACACATGAGTTGGTCAGGAAGCACCAGCTTGACTTAATCATCTCCGATAATCGATACGGAGTAAGGAGCTCTAATGTTGAGTCACTAATTCTGACGCACCAAATACGTCCGGATGTAGGTTCTTGGTTTTTCATTAAACCATTCACAAATCTGTTAAGCCGGTATTTATTGGGGAAATTCGATATGATACTTGTTCCCGACTTTGTGGATGGGGTAAAGCTCTCGGGTAAATTGTCTAAGTCATTCAATGGTTTGAAGGTAAAATATATTGGCATTTTGTCCCGATTGCAGCTTGCAAACTCAGCTCCCGAAATTAAAAAAGGAGGGATTTTAGTTATTTTATCCGGGCCCGAACCTCAAAGAAGCGAGTTTCAAAACCTTATTGTCAGTCATTACAAAGGGAAAAATCATCATGTTGTTATTCTGGCCGGGCAGCCTGATGGTGAGGATGCACAAGTTGAAAATATCGATATTCGGCACCACTGTTCGCCAGGAGAACTGAAATCACTTGTTCTTAATAGTGAGGAAATCGTTTGTCGTTCCGGATATTCCACATTAATGGATTTAATGTTTTGTGGTAAGAAAGCCTTGCTAATACCAACGCCCGGACAGTATGAACAGGAATATTTGGCACGAAGAATGAAACAGCACTTTGGTTTTGAGTGGGTTAAGCAGTCGGAATTGTCAGATTTCTTAGGTGATCCTGTTTAAGAATAATTAAACTGGACTGTGTTAAAAAATCGCCCATTTTATTGTTTCGTTGAACGAATAGACCGTTTTGTAATAAAAATTCAACCTCTCATCAATAAAAATGTAACCTTTAAGGCGCGAGTCAGTATTAATAAGCGAAAAGTGTAACGCATTGAATGATACCTTTAATCGTTAACATTTTTTTATTTAGATTAAATTCTAACTAAAACCCATTTCTACCGTACTTAAACGTTAGAAGATTAATTGAGACGAATGACAACGCTATTAATAACTATAACAACGCTATTAGGTTTTGGATTCTGGTTCTGGAAAAAGGGATTAATACTTATTGCAGAACGCAATGCTTCCAAACATCTGGAGAAAGTGCTTTTTCCGAATGGGACAGAGGAGAAAAGTACAATTCTGGAATCGTTGAAAAAGATTACTAAAGGTAAATATACCGATGATTTACTTTTAGATTATTTTTTGAAGATCAAGGGTCTGCAGGTAATTAATATGTATGATCCGGTTGATTTTTGGACAAGAAAATATTTAATGAGTCCAACAAAATTGAAACTAAATTACTTTGAGCAGGTGAAGTTTTACGAAACGTATTTAAATTATCCACAATCATCGGCTCAGATAATACCAACAGCAACTGAAGATAACGAATATATCACATCCGAATCAAACGAGGGCTTCTTTAAGGAGAAGCAGCTGGCCTAAGAGTCAGCGGATATCAAAAAAGGGGCAAGAGGAAAGCAAATGATTCTTGCAGGAAAGAGAGGGGGAGGCTATCATTGCTTCCCTTTCTCTTTTTTATTTTTTCGTTATTTTAATTCAAAGTTGGTCGTACCAATATTAAAGCCATCAACAAAAACATCGACTAAATAATTGCCGGATAATAATTCGCCATCGGCAGCAGTATAATAAACACAAACATCCACATCTTCACCGCCATATTCAAATTCACGTTTAGCCGAATAATTAATCTCCTGCTCCTCATACGTAAATACATTGTCAACAGAAGTAACGAGCAAGGTGTCGTCAGGTCGCATAATGCGAATGTAAACGGTTTTAATTCCAACCGGGGCGGTTACATTTTTTTGAATGGTACAACACATGCGGATCTTAGCAACGGATTTAGCCTTTTTGGTTGTTTTGCTTTTGGAGTTTAATCCCGTCATCTCAATATTCCGTGCTTCCAGCTGAGAGGCTATTTCCACCTTTTTATCGAGCGATTCCTTTTCCTTTTCGAGTTCTTTCATCGATTGTGAAATCTCATCGCGTTGTTTTCGATATTTAATGTTCTCCTTTGTTAATTCTTCATTTCGCCTGTTTAATGAGTCAATCTGAACAACAAAGTTCTTCATTACCCCTCTCAGTGTTGACAACTCTTTTTTGTATTCTCTTATTGTTCTGGCATTGGCCGCTTTAATCGTTTTAATTTCCTCAATCAGGTGGGTGATTTTTTCTCTTTCCTGCTCCAGCATTAAGTTGAGCGTGTCATTGTTACTGTGCAATGAGTCGTAGTCGAGTGCCAAACTCTGAAACTCTTCTGTGAGTATCAGTTTTTCTTCCTGCATCTCTGCTTTGTAAGCATCATTCTCTTTTTTCTGACTGACAATGAAAAAGATAAGTCCACCAATCACTATGGCAGCAATGATTGCTATGATGTAAGTTAATTTATGGTTTGATGTTTTGCTCGAATTCTTATCCATAATTTGTATTTCTTCATTTGGCTCGACCCACAAAGTTATACTTTTTTGATTGGGTTGCAATGTATGTGCTGCTACAAGCCATTGGCGATGAAATCAAATTTCATGCTGGACTTATTTCAATGGATTTAGAAACTGTTCAAGTTTTATCCTTTGGTTTATTTCTTAATGCTTATTCTTTTTAAATTTGTCAGGAATTAAAAAGAAGAGTTTTGAAAAGAAAAATAATTCATCTAGCCATAATCGTAGCTTTATCACAGTTGTTTTGGTATTGTGCCAATGTAGGGATGCCAACCGGGGGAGAGAAGGACGAAACACCTCCTGTTGTTATTAAGTCAATACCAGAAGCCAATGCCTTAAACTTTCAGAAAAAAACGATCTATATTGAATTTGATGAGCTGATTCAGCTTAAAGACTACCGATCAAAATTTATTGTGTCGCCGCCGGTTAATGAGCAGCCGCTTGTTGAAGCGCGTGGTAACAGGCTTATCGTTGAATTTGAAGAGGACTTACAGCCGAATACGACTTATACCTTAGATTTTGCGGATGCAATCGTTGATAATAATGAGGGTAACGTGTTGGAGAATTATTCTTTTTCATTTTCAACAGGAGAATATATTGATTCGCTTCAAGTGTCAGGAAACTTGTGGGACGCAGATGATTTATCACCAACTGAAGGGGTGCTGATATTTTTGCATAATAACCTCAATGATACTGCGATTCACACACTCGTGCCCATCCGGATGGCAAAAACAAACGCATTGGGTCGTTTTAATATCAGAAATGTTAGCCCTGGTAAATATCGCATTTATGCCTTGGATGATGCCAATCGAAATTTCAAATTTGATCAGCCGGGTGAAGCCATGGCCTGGTCGGATATAATTGTGGAGCCGGGAACGGAATATCGACAGTTTGCTGATACTATTCGAATTGATTCGCTGGAAGTTGATTCTGTACAATATTATGAGGAGTTGGTTTACATACCGGACAGCATCCGGTTATTTAAATTTCAGCACGATTACAAAGAGCAATATTTGTTAAGTGAAGAGCGCAAGGAAAGAGCAAAGCTGACCTACTATTTTAATCGTCCTCTTGAAGAGGATGCCAAAATTACTTTAACCGGTCAAGAGGATGTGAACGATGTTTTTATGATGGATCGCTCATTGGCCAATGATACTGTAACATTTTGGCTTAAGGATAGCACCTATTATAATCAGGATTCTTTATCCATATCACTGTCATATCTGATGCGTGATTCATTGGATCAGCCATACGAACAAGTGGATACCATCGCGATGTACTTTTTCGAAATAAAAGAAAAGAAGAAGAAACGACGTAAGAAAGATGATAAACCAGAACCGATACCAACCATTAAGCTGAAAAAACAGAAGAATAGTATTGATGTATTTGGTCAGTATCATTTTAGTTTACCGGCGCCAGCCACACGTTTTGATAAGAATGCAATAAAGCTGTATAATCATAAAGACACCATACCAGAAGAGGAGACCTTCGAGTTTATTCATAATGACCTGTCGATACTTAACTACACCATCAGGAACGATTGGGAACCGGGCGTGCAATATGAGATGATTATAGACTCTGCGGCAATCTGGGATATTTATGGTTTATACAATGACTCCATAAACGCTAAGTTCTCAGTGAAGTCGCTGGATAGTTATGGAACGATCTATATGAAAATTGAAAACCCTCAGGAGAATTGGCTTGTGCAAGTGCTCAATCGAAGCGATGTGGTTGTTCAACAGGCATATATTCCGGCTTCAGGTAAGTTGGGATTCCGATATTTGAATCCCGGAGAATATATGTTCCGCATAGTGGTTGATGCCAATATGAACGGTCAATGGGACGGAGGCGATTATTATAACCGAGTGCAGCCTGAAACGCTAATTTATTATCCTGATAAAGTGAATGTGCGGAAAAACTGGGAGGTGGATTTAGAAACATGGGATCCAGCTGTTTTTAGCGTTGATGAGTTTTCACGTCAATTTCGTAAACCAAAGAAAAAAGAAGAATAATGTCAGTATTACTTAATTTTGCAATGTTCCCAACCGATAAGGGAGATAGTGTAAGTCAGTATGTAAGTCAGGTGCTTAACAATATCAAAGAAAGTGGTGTTAGCTATAAGTTGAATCCTATGGGAACGACCATAGAAACTGAAACGATGGCTGAAGCTTTGAAAGTTGTACAGGAGAGTTACGATATTCTTGAGCCGGTATCAGATCGGGTGTATTGCTCGATTAATATTGATGCTCAGAAAAACAAAGGCGGACGCATGGCCAGTAAAATTGCATCGATTGAAGCAAAAATAGGAAGCGTTTCAAAGTAAGGATAGAACGACGATTTAGGGGCATTGTTTTTGCAAGTGTGCCGCAAAGAAAAATTATGCGAAGAATAATTCTTTACCTGTGGTTGGGGCTGATGGGAGTCAAAGCATTGGGACAATGTGATGAAATAAACAGTGCCTTTAAAGCCGGAGAAGTGGTGAACTACCATGCTTATTACAACTGGGGTTTTATATGGCTCAATGCAGGTGAGGTGAGTTTTACGGTTGACCCGATACAAATAAATGAGCAGCCAGGTTATCATTTTAAAGCCCACGGAGCTACCTATAAGTCATACGACAAATTCTTTAAGGTGCGTGATACTTTTGAATCAAAAGTGGACACCTTACATTTGGAGCCTTTTGAATTCAAACGTGTGACAAATGAGGGAAGTTACCATGCTAATTACTTGTATAAATTTAACCGCGATACAAGAAAAATCTCCGCTTCAATACAAAAGGAAGATGAACCACGGCTTGATACCATCATTGACTGGAAAAATAGCTCGGTTGACTTGCTAACAATGGTATACAAGGCCCGCAATATCGACTATTCGAAGTATGCGGTTAATGAGAAAATTCCTATCAGCATGGTTGTTGATGGTGAAGTTCATGATATTTACATTCGCTACCTCGGTAAAGAAGCAATTAAGAACAGGGATGGCCGTAAATTCAATTGCCTGAAGTTCTCGCCATTGCTCGTTGAAGGCACAATTTTTAAAAGTGGCGAAGATATGACAGTTTGGGTGACGGATGATCCCAATCGCATTCCTATAATTGTAGAAGCGAAAATATTAATTGGTTCTGTAAAAGCAGTATTTGTAGATGCTTTAAATACGCGTTATCCGATAAGTGCCGAGATTAAGAATTAAAACGATTAAACCAATCTTTAAGCGGAGCATTGAATGAATCCGTCAATGTCTGAAATTGGTCTTTTAATTCTTCTGGCGAGTTTTTTACTACAAATGAATGATCAAAATGATTTAACATATCCAGATCATTAAAGTCATTTCCAATAGCTACCACCTGATGATCATCGATTCCTTTTAGCTTGCAGATTTCCAAAATTCCGCTGGCCTTTGATACATCCGGATGAAAGCACTCCATCCATATGCTTTTACCATCAATAGGCGAAGTGGCACGAATTATTTTGACATCAAAATCGGAGCATTTGGATGAGATGCTATTGAAGACATCCATGTTTGGCACAAATGCCAATGTCTGTGTATAGTCCAGCTTTGGAATTTTGCTGTTGATTACTTCAGCATTCGCATGATTAAATTCTAGGTAGCGCTCAAAATCCGGATGGGGATCATTGCCCTCAGGGTGAAAGAACAAATGATTTTGAGGAATAGGATGGTGGAGCGTGTACTCCACCTTGAAACTGTTGAAGACTTCAATTAAAGCTTTGGTTTTATCAAAACCAAGGTGCTTTGTTTGTAACAGTTTCTTTTCCTGCCAGCAATAGATGCCGGCCCCCGAAGAAAACACGAGGTAGTCAATCGGAAAATTATCGGGCAGTACATTAAAAGCTGATTGTAATGTACGCCCGGTCGCAGCAATCCGTATTACACCTGCTTTGCCCAAATGCTCCAAAGTGGCTATATCATCAGGATGAACAGGTGTATGTCGGTTTAATATGGTACCATCTAAATCAGTCGCCAGCAGTTTAATCATTTCTATATTAATCTAATTTGTATGGTGTTGCCTGGTAAACGTAATAGTTCAACCAGTTGGAATAGAGTAAGCTGGCATGGCTTCGCCAGAGTACCATTGGCTCCTTACTGGTGTCATTATTAGGAAAATAATTTTCAGGAATGGCAATGTCTAATCCTTTGGCCAGATCACGATCGTATTCCTCTCTCAAAGTAGTGGCATCGTATTCAGAATGACCAGTTACAAAAATGTGCTTTTTGTCTTTTGACATCACCATATACACTCCGGCTTTTTCTGATTTCGATAGCAAAATTAAGTCTGGGTGATCAGTTATTTCCTGTTCTTTAATCTCCGTATAGCGCGAGTGTGGTGCATGAAACAAATCGTTAAACCCTCTCATGAGCGGTTCTTCCGGTTCCTTTACAGTATGCTGAAAGATGCCAAACATCTTTTGTGATAACTCATGCTTCTTTATACCAAAATGATGATACAAGCCAGCCTGGGCGCCCCAGCAAATATGAAATGTGCTGGTTACATTTGTCTTGCTCCAATCCATTATCTCAGTCAGCTCTGGCCAGTAATTGACCTCTTCAAAATCAATGAGCTCTACAGGTGCACCGGTAATAATCATGCCATCGTATTTGTGATTTCTTACTTCATCAAATACTTTATAGAATGAAAATAAATGCTCGCGCGGCGTATTTTTTGAGATATGACTGGAGGTCATTAAAAAATCAACCTCTACCTGCAAAGGGCTATTTGATAATGAACGTAATAAATGAGTTTCAGTGGCTATTTTTAAAGGCATCAGGTTTAAGATTAATATCTTAAGCGGTCTGATGTCCTGATGTAAAGCACGTGTCTCGCTAATTACGAATACGTTCTCATTTTCCAGCACATGACGTGCAGGCAACGCATCTGGTATTTTAATTGGCATATATGGTTTGTTGTGTGGTGGTTAATGTTTTGCAATTATGGTTATCGCTTTACTAAACCATAGAATAAAATGTTCAGAATGTTTTCAATCTGTACCTTAAAATCATCAAAGTTATCCATTGTTTTAAAAAGCGGACCTTCCAGACCTTTTAAAGCGATGGCAAGAGCAACAGCAGCCATTGGCACATTTTTAACCTGAAAGCTATCGTCTTTTTGTCCCTCCTCAAGCATGCGGGTCAGTAGTTCAGCTTCTTCAGCTTCGCCTTTACCACGCAATTTGTCAAAAAAGTCATAAACACCTAAAGAATCATCCTGTAGTACTTTCATGTAATTCTCAAGCGTGTGAATGGTTTTCATCCTGGTAATTACATATTCTTTCAGTTTGTCTTTTGGCGATAAATCCGACTCTACAACCTTATTTAACTCATTAAATAAAACATCTTTTTCAAGTTCTATTACTGCCTGGAATATTTCTTCCTTATTCTTAAAGTAATAGTATAGTGAACTTTTCCCCTTGCGAAGCGCCAAAGCAATATCTTCCATTGTTGTTTTTTTGTAGCCAAACTTGGCAAACAGTTCCCTGGCAGCTTCAATAATCCCAACTCTCATCCCATCACTATTAGTTTCTGATGGATAAGCAATACCTAGTGTCATCCCGATAATGTTAGTTAATAATTAGTCTTTGCAAACATAGTAATTGTTTAATCGAATTTAAAACAAAAAAAGTCAAAGTCCAAAAATCGAACGTCTTAATATCAGTATATCAGTCACATGTTAATTGCAGAATTATTTGTTCGAATCGATTTGGCCATCTGCTAAAGCGAAATCCAACTGCTTTCGTTCCAGGTTTGCATTGGCAATTACAATCTTCAATTGATCACCTAATTGATAACTACGGTTGTACTTACGACCAATTAAACAGTAATTATCCTCGTCAAAATGATAGTAATCGTCATCCAGGTCACGAATTGGAATCATACCTTCACATTTGTTTTCGTTTATTTCCACATAAAGTCCCCATTCAGTAACACCAGATACAACACCATCAAACTCCTGACCAATATGTTCTTTCATGAATTCTACCTGCTTGTACTTAATTGAAGCCCTTTCGGCATCAGCTGCACGTTGTTCCATATCCGAGCTGTGTTCACACATCTCTTCGTAGGTTTCCTCATTGACCGATCGGCCACCATCCAGGTACCGCTGTAATAAACGATGCACCATCATATCAGGATATCGGCGGATAGGAGAGGTGAAGTGGGTGTAGTGCTTGAATGCGAGTCCGTAATGACCAATGTTATGCGTTGAATAAACTGCTTTTGCCATGGTTCGGATAGCAAGTGTTTCAATCATGTTTTGTTCACTTTTACCCTGCACCTCAGTAAGCAATCGGTTTAAGGATGAACTAATTGTTTCGGCTCCTTTAGGCAATGCCTCATATCCAAATTTACGTACAAACGTGGCAAATGAATCAAACTTATCCGGGTTAGGTACATCATGAATACGATAAACAAAGGTTTTAGCATGTCCGCGTCGTCCTTTGTCCATTTCTTTTTTGCCAATTAACTGGGCCACCTTTTTATTGGCCAACAGCATAAATTCTTCAATCAACTTATTGGCATCTTTCGGCTCTTTAAAATAAACGCTTAGAGGCTTGCCATCTTCATCAATGTTAAAACGTACCTCAGTTCGTTCGAAGCCAACTGAACCCGTTCTGAAGCGTTCATCACGAAGTTGTTTGGCTAATTTATCAAGAGTAAGTATCTCGTCAGCTAAGTCGCCTTTGCCCGATTCTATTATTTCCTGCGCTTCTTCATAAGTGAATCGCCTGTCAGAATATATAACGGTACGTCCAAACCAGCTATTTTTGATCTCAGCCTTATCATCCATCTCAAAAACTGCAGAAAAACACAGTTTTTCTTCATCAGGACGTAATGAGCAAATGAAATTGCTTAAACGCTCAGGCAACATTGGCACAACGCGGTCAACAAGATAAACTGATGTGGCACGTTCATATGCTTCTTTTTCAAGTAATGTTTTCGGCTGCACATAATGGGTCACATCAGCAATGTGTACACCCACCTCCCAGTTGCCATTATCCAGCTTCTGAATCGAGAGTGCATCATCAAAATCTTTAGCATCCACCGGATCAATGGTAAATGTTGTGACCTTTCTGAAGTCGCGCCTTTTGCTGATTTCATCTTCAGAAATCTCAGCATTAATCGTTTCCGCTTCATCAATCACCTCCTGCGGATATTTATATGGCAAATTGAACTCTGCCAGAATCGCATGCATCTCAGTCTGGTTATCGCCAATATCACCTAGTACATCTATAACCTCGCCAATAGGATTTTTAGCTCTCTCCGGCCATTCAACGATCCGAGCAATGGCTTTCTGACCATCTTTTGCATCATTTAATGCTTTGCCAGGGATAAAAATATCATGGGGCATAATGCGATCATCAACCACCAAAAAGGCCAAACCACGAGAAATCTGCATAACACCGACAAAAGTCTCACGCTTACGTTTAAGTATTTCGATGATTTCACCCTCGGGCTGGCGATTGCGACGGCGTGCGTGCATAAATACTTTCACCTGGTCGCCATGAAGGGCATGGTTCATATTATTTCGTGGGATAAAGATATCACCTCCTTCAACATCTTCGTCAGGAATAACAAATGCCGATCCCGAGGCAGTCATGTCAACAACTCCGGTAATGGTGGAGCCACGACTCAGTAATTTATACTTTCCGGAGGCAACTTCATTTAAGTAGCCCGACTCGAACAGTTCGTTAAGTATAATTTGTACCTGTTGGCGTCCTGTTTTTTTCTTAACCTCCAACAAAGCCGACACCTGTTTGTAATTAAAAGTTCGTTTAGGATTATTAAAAAATAAGCCCTGTATTAATTGTCGAAGTTCGTCTTTTCTCGAAGGTTTCTTTTTCTTCTTATGTCCCATTTGTATATATTTTTAAGGTTAAGTTCTATTGAATATTCAGTATTGTTTGAGGAAGGTATAATAGCCAAAGTTATAAAAATATTTATGCTTGAATCGATAAAAACTACTAACTAAACAATAACCTTTTAATCGAATATACAGTATAAGAAAACTCAGTTGTTTAGCAACATTTATTTTCAACAAACACCCAATTGAGTATTGATATGCGTAACATTCTGATTATAATCATCTTTTGTTTTTGCAAGACGCTAACGTCGCAAACATATGAGCTGTATAAAGGCGATACTGTCAATTACGTTGATGTGAATAATAAAAAGCAGGGACTTTGGATTAAGTTTAATAACGAAGGTGATCAAATACTGGAGAAGGGGGCATACCTCTCTGGTCAGAAGAATGGCGTATGGATAAGTTATTACCCAAGTGGAAATAAAAAGCACGAGATAACCTATAAAAAAGGCAAGGCCATTGGGCAAGCCCGCTTTTTTTACGAAAACGGTCTGATATCGGAAGAAGGAATATGGCATATCGATCATTGGCAGGGCAACTATAAATTCTACAACAAATCAGGTAGTTTAGCTTACGATTGGAACTACGATGAAACCGGGAAACGCACCGGAACACAGAAATACTATCATGATAATGGCGTGCTCAAGTATAGCGGACAGTGGGATAATGGCAAAGCAACAGGTGTGTTGAAAATTTTTGATGATGCCGGAAAGCTGATAACCGAGCGAGTATATAACAATGGCGAATTTCAGGAAAATGTAGCGATTACCGAAAATATTACAACCAATGAAGTGGCGCCAACGCAAGTTAAAGTAGCCGCTAATCATGATGCATTTACTGGCACTGGTAATCATACGGTATACAACCTACAGGGCTTGGTCGAAAAGAGAGGCTTTTTTGTAAATGGAAAGATTTTTACTGGCAAGCACTTCTTTTATAATCAGGATAAGAAGTTAATAAAGGTGGTTCATTACCACAATGGCAATGTAAGCAAAACGGAGACCATCTAATTGGTCTAAAATGGATTGTTTCAGTTCGTTAAAGCTCATGTCTAATGCTTGATTGGCCGTAATAATTCACTCAGAATACTAGTCTATTCAAATGGTCAACAGCTGCAATAACTGAATTCTTTGTAGTTTCTAAACAACTATTTACGATTAAGCTGCTATTAAAGTGCGGGATAAGCACGATAATTTGTAATTTAGCGGCTTGTTGTATTTTATCATTTTATGTGACAAAGCGAATGGATAACAAGTTGTTTATATACAATACCCTAACCAGAAAGAAAGAAGAGTTTAAGCCGATTAATCCCGAGCACGTCGGTTTGTATGTTTGTGGTCCAACCGTATATGGAGATCCACATTTGGGGCATACACGACCAGCTATAACTTTTGATATCTTATTCAGGTACCTGAAGCATAGTGGTTACAAAGTGCGTTACGTGCGTAATATTACCGATGTTGGTCACCTTGAGAATGACGGTGATGTGGGTGAAGATAAGATAGCTAAAAAAGCCAGGCTGGAGCAGCTGGAGCCTATGGAGGTGGTTCAATTTTATACGGATCGTTACCATTCATACATGGATCTGCTGAACGTTAAAAAGCCAAGTATTGAACCTCGTGCATCAGGCCATATCATAGAACAGCTACAGATTGTTGAAGAAATCCTTTCGAAAGGACTGGCTTATGAAAGTAATGGTTCCGTTTATTTTGATGTTGAAAAATACAATGCCGATAACCATTATGGTGCTTTATCGGGGCGTAACATAGAAGATCTGCTAAGTACGACCCGTGAGTTGGATGGACAGAGTGAGAAAAAGAACAGTTTTGATTTTGCCTTGTGGAAGAAAGCGGCGCCGGAGCACATCATGCGTTGGCCTTCGCGTTTTAGCGATGGATTTCCTGGCTGGCACCTGGAGTGTTCGGCAATGAGTGCCAAATATCTGGGGACTGAGTTTGACATTCATGGCGGAGGCATGGATTTACTATTCCCACACCACGAATGTGAAATTGCACAAAGTACTGTGGCACATGGTCATTCACCGGCGCGCTACTGGATGCATAATAACATGATTACAATCGACGGACAGAAGATGGGTAAGTCACTGGGTAACTTCATTACATTGGAGCAGATGTTTAGCGGTGATCATGATAAGCTGCAACAGGCGTATAGCCCAATGACGGTGCGTTTTTTCATTATGCAGGCACATTATCGCAGCACGCTTGATTTTTCTAATGAAGCATTACAGGCTTCTCAAAAAGGGATGGAGCGATTGTTAGATGCGTTTGCCAATATGGAGAAACTGGAGGCTTCGGATAGTTCGAGTTTTAATGTTCAGGAACTTAAAGAGAAGTGCTATGCAGCTCTTAACGACGACCTGAATACACCTATATTGATTGCTCACTTGTTTGATGCTGTTAAAAGTATCAACAGCATGTTGGCCGGTAAGGCAACATTAACTTCTGATGACCTGACTATTTTGAAGCAGTTGATGCAAGATATGGTAGTTGATATTCTTGGTTTATCGGTGAATACCGAAAATTCAGCAGGTGGTAATGATGAGTTGTTGTCAGAAACGATTAATTTATTGCTGAATTTACGAATCGAAGCCAAGGCTAATAAAGATTGGGGAACTGCCGATAAAATCAGAAATGAGCTACAGGCTTTAGGAGTGGAGATTAAAGATACAAAAGACGGCTTCGAGTGGAGCATAAAATAATACGATGCAGATGACATTGAAACATACTACAGCAGGTTTGACGATATTAGTCAGCCTGCTTTTTTTTAGCTGTGACTTTAAAAAGTCCGACAGCTCAACAACACAAACGAAGAGTGCAAAACAACGTGTGTCAACACCGGTTTTTAACAGCGATTCGGCCTATCATTATATTGAAACACAAGTGAACTTTGGCCCACGCGTGCCGAATACAGCGGAGCATGCTGCATGTGCTGATTATTTAGCAGGTGAGTTAAAACGTTTTGGAGCAGAGGTAATCGTTCAGGAAGCCGATTTAGTGGCTTTTGATAATACGGTGCTGAAAGCTAAAAATATTATCGGACAGTTTAACCTCGAGAATCCGAAACGCATTCTCCTTTGTGCCCATTGGGATACACGTCCGTTTGCTGATTATGACAAAGATCCGGAGAAACGAAACAGTCCGATTGATGGAGCTAATGATGGAGCAAGTGGAGTAGGCGTTCTCCTTGAAATTGCGCGTCAAATTAATATTAGTAAGCCATCAATAGGTATCGACATTATCTTTTTCGATGCCGAAGACTATGGACAGCCTGCACATATTGATCTGCAGGAGCAAAAAGAAGATACCTGGGCTTTAGGTTCGCAGTACTGGGGCAAGAATCCACATACGCCGGATTATCGAGCTAAGTATGGTATTCTGTTGGATATGGTTGGGGCACCGGATGCTTATTTTTATTACGAGCAACATTCGATGACGTATCAGCCTGACTTGGTAAGACATATCTGGGATATTGCTCATGAGATTGGTTTTGGTTATCATTTCAAACATGATATGGGCGGATGGATTACCGATGATCATGTGTATGTGACTAATCTGCGGAACTTCCCATGTATTGATATCATCCAGTATAACCCGGATTCACAATTAGGCTTTGGCGACTACTGGCATACGCACGATGATTCGATGAAGAACATCAATAAAAATACCCTGAATGCTGTTGGTCAAACGGTTTTGGAAGTGATTTATCGTGAGGTTTAAGCACAAGCACTTCCTAAGCATCTCGAAGATGCTAAGGAAGTTTTCATAGAGATTACATCATGTAAATTTTCTGTATGCATTGAGCCTTCTGTAGTAAAAAAGAAAACATTTAAACCACAAAGTCACAAAGAAAAAACTTGATAGCCTTAGTGGCTTAGTGGTAAATCAATAATTATTAATGCGAATCAATAGTGTGTAATATGAGTTTTCAAAGAACAGTTCTTGTTTTATTGTACTATCCTAAGCCAACTGTTTTATAACAAGGTTAGCCTTGTTATAAAAAAATATTAGTATTCACGGCTTTCTTATAAAAATGAATGTACAAAAGAGGCTGATGTTTGCGAAGTTTTTCGGTCGTATCTTAAAGAAAAACGTCAATTTTTACCCGAAAAACTGTGGCAATCTATGCGGGTAGCATTTCTAGTATTTTACTTTGATTCAAAGTTGTGAAAATGCCATTGCTTAGGCACAGATTGCCACAAAATAACGAGACCAAAGCCTGATTGTATCCTTGATTCAATCGTTATTTTTCGCAAAGTCACCCGCCTTAGGTTTTGTAAGCAAACCTTGTAATAATATTGATTCGTTTTTATAAAAGCTGATGTAAATAAAGTACAATTTTTAACTATTGATTCGCATTATTAATACAACCGTTCTTGTATCACCAGCGTTTTCAGGCTTTTTATATTGGGCACAATCCGGTCTTGTAGACGAACATTCGCAAAGTTTTGGCAAATTTGATCAAAAGCCTCACTATTAGCAGTGGCTAACCAATCGTCTAATTGACTCACTAGCTGATCTTTATGCTGTTTGGTAAATTGGAGCACCGTTTCGAGGCACTGATTGGTAGGTCGATGAGAAAATAACTTACCGTTTAAAAACGCCCCCTTGTGATTTTCATCCACCGAAAGCAAAGGAATTGGCTGGGTGGGATTTACAATAAAATTGGTGTTGTTGGTGTCGCTACTTTCTACAATTTGACGGAAAAACAAAATATCAATATAATGTTGCAGCCAGCCAGGGTGTTGTTCCCAACTATTTTTTTTAAGCCACCGTACCATTTGCAGCATTGGAATATTGTCTTTGTCAATTTTGGTGATGCCCTCCTGTTGTACTGTAGGATAATGCTTTACTCCAGGGCCAAAATCTCGCATAATCAGGAAATATTCAGGGTTTACCTTGTTGGGGATGTCTAGCAGTGCAACGTGGGTACCAATTTTGGCTAACCCAAACAAAGGCTTCAGCTCGTCTACCCAACATTGATACAATATATTCTGATTCAACCCCTTGAAACCACCTTTGACAAATACGTTGGTTTGGGTGCCCTTATACTCCAAAACCGCATAAAAAGTAGGGGTTTTCTTAGTAACATTCATTCGCACACTGTGGTGCAAATACGCCGATTTGGCCCCCAGGCTTTGGGTAGGCGTAGTGTAAGTACCATTGGGCAAATAAGATCCATCAAATTTTAGCATTTCCAAAGCGTTTGGTTTTTGAGTAGCAACGGAAACATCTTTTCTATAATTTGGGTAGATTTTGCCATTCTATAACCGTACTTTCGCTCAATGGCCAAGTAAAACTTACGAGCCTTCATCAAATAAGGGTCTTGCCCTTGTATACCTGCCTTTGGATTGGTAATCACCGCCCCCACGTCAAAAAAATGGCTCATTCGTGAATGTTGCTTTTGCCCCGATACAACTCGTTCGGCAAACCGTCTATATTTCCCGTGCGATTTGGCCACCTCCTCTATTGGCCACTGTCGAGTATCTATCCCTTCCTTTTGCCCTTGCTGATGCAGCACTTCGTAATTGTTGTCTTTGGAAGTATTTCCCTTGCCACGATCGGTGTGTTTATCCAAGGCATAGTCTGGCACCATAAATTGCCTCCTGGCTACAATATCGCCTGAATTATTGCAAAACACGGCTTTTTGCTCATTAGAAATTAAACTCAAATCTGCTATTGCTGGAACACTCAAATCATAGTGCTTGTATTGCGCAAGCAGCATAACCGCCATCATGAGATTTAGCCGAGGTGTGCCAATATCCTGAATATACAAGGTATATAACGTTTCTATAATTGGGTACAAAGCGGCCTCTCCTTGTGCCATATGAAGCATTAAAAACCAACTATACATACTGGCATTGGCGGCTAACTTTTTAGAAGTTTGGGTTAGTTTTTTCCCAATCTGCCTGGTCAATAGCCCCCGATTGTCATCGCATTGCCAATACATATGGAGGAAGTTGGCAAAAAACAATGCATTGAGGACTTGTTCATTTTGTAAGGCGTTTACGAGTTGCTTTGTAGCAGAGGCAATGTCCATGGTGCGCTCATCGGCACCTGCAAATAAATCGTAATGAAACTGCTGATCAATAATTGCCAACAAATGCGCTGGGATGGCCATATCAGGAATCGTTTCGGGCGGCTCGGTAAAAGAACTCACATAGAGCAATGCATTGTTGACTACCCGGTTTTTGTGTGCCTCGACCAATAACTTGATAGTTTGAATGGTTACCACCGATTTATCTTCGGCTTGCTGCCAGTCCTGGTATAGCTGCAGCAACGGAATGCACAAACCTGGAGCACCAATGCTAATGTCCTCGGTAGCAATGGTAAAAATTCTATTGTAC
>DIYS01000045.1 GCA_002429115.1 Saccharicrinis sp. UBA6048
ACCGTCACCCGGAGAACCTTACCGACTAATTATAACACAATAGTCATCCGATGAATTATGGGCACAAAAAAGCGGATAACCATCAGATTATCCGCTTTGTATTTTAGAAAAAATAAGATTACTTCACTGCAATCGTTTCAATCTCAACCATTACACTTAAAGGAAGTTCCTTAACAGCAAAAGCTGCACGTGCAGGAGGATTTTCTTTGTAGTAGGAACCGTAAACTTCGTTCATTATAGCAAAGTTACTCATGTCGCTAAGTAAACATGTTGATTTTACAACATCAGCAAAGCTATAACCAGCTTCTTCAAGGATAGCTGCAATATTTTTCATTACCTGCTCAGTTTGTTCTTTAACGCCACCTTCTACTACTTTACCTGTAGCAGGATCAACTGGCACCTGTCCTGAGATATATAAAGTTCCGTTTACTTCGATTGCCTGGCTATAAGGACCGATAGCACCTGGTGCGTTGGTTGTTGAAATTACTTTTTTCATCTGTACTTATTATTAGTTTATTAAGAATTGTATTGCCTTTAGTTATAGAAATTACTGTTGTCACGTGGGTGGTTGCGCTTTTCGTATTTCAAATCCTGCAGCATGCTTGAATTTACGCGAATTGTAAAATAATACGACTTGTATCGTCCAACCGGAACGAGGTTAAAATTCATACTCCAGCAGTGCAAATCACGACTTATTCCAATATTTGTATGTGCAATTTCTTTTCGGTCAAAACTATATCCGGAAGCAAAATTAAGGCGCCACTTAGGCGTTAAAGACAGGTTTCCATTAAGGTTGATGTCTGATGTAATTTTGTAATCGTAGGCCATTTTCTTAGGATCGAATTTTTGCGGATCCTCCGTTAACCTGAACGAGTAATTAAGCGATATATTCCACGGAATTTCAAACTTGGCATATCCATCATCATCGGCAGTAAAATGAGCGTTACCGCCTTTAAATGCCGCCTGAGGATCAAACTTATTTTCGTTTAATGGATCTGGTGGTAGTTCATTAGGATCTTCCTCCTGTTCATTTGGATCAGTATCTTTTCTGTCCTTTTTCTTGAAAGTATCAGATCCAAAATTTAATCCAAAACTTAAATTAGCACTGGTAAGCCTTGCAATTTTACCACGTTGCTTAAAAACCGATTCATTTACACGAATGACCTTACCGCCGGTAATTGTATCTAAGGCATAAGGGTCAAATTTAGCACCGAAGTTGACATTCGTGCCAAGTATTTTAGTACGACCACTCATATTAATTGGTTGCCACTTGAGGGAATCGGCTAAAAAGTTATGGCTGGTATTGAAATTTAAGCTCTCTAATATTTTTACCTTTTTAAAACCGGTGGTGTCTTTTTCGCTTTTAACCTTCATCTCAAGCGTATTGTTAAGGCTTAAGCTCATAGATCCCGAACGCCCTTTATTAGGTACACCGTACAAGGCATTTTCATAATATGAATATTCATGACGGACTACTTCATCATTTTCTTCGTCATAATATTCAAACCAATCGTAATAGCCATATTTTGTTTGACCGAAATCTGGTCGCATTGAAAACGAAACGGACGGCGTTGCTACATGTCGAATGGCATCCACCTTATCACCAAATAGTTTACGCCAAGGTTTAAAGAAGGTGTAAATTTTTGTTTGAGTTCCGGCACTCATGCTATAATCCCAAACCCGGTTAAAGCCTGTAATAGTATCTGTTTTTACAATTTGCTGGTTTTCTTCATCCCAACCTTGTTCTACTTTATTAAAGTACCATCTTTCAGTGTAATTAAATGATGGGGTAAGAGTGAAATGTTTTAGAAACTTCAAGTTCATTGAAACAGGAACACTGTGCCTAACACCATTTTTCCATTGGCTGGTCAAACTGTTACCATCAATACCCAATTCTGATTCCTTAGCGTGTACGTAGTTTTTTGCATTACCGGTGTAGGATAAGTTTATTTTCTCAAACATATTTTCCTTTGTCCCCACCTTGTTTTTGCTCTTGAATGGATAAAAACGGTTAACAGTAAAGGTTAAATCTGGAATTGTTAAGTCAATAGTTGTATCCCTGCTATTCTGAGAGTGTAATAAGTTGACCGATAAGTTATACGGTTTTCCTGCCCAACGTCTGCTATAGGATATACTCGAACGCTTGGTGTTGGTGGATATATCGTTATTGGCCGGATTGTATAGGTTGTTTACATTATTCTGATCGAACGAACTGGTTGAGAAATTTACACTTGCAGAGAAGGTTTGAAAAGGATTGGCTTTTGCATCCTGACGGTGTGTCCAGGCAATTGCCATATCTTTTGTTTTACTGTAATCCGGTAAATCTTTCTCACTAAAAATATTTGTGATGTATTGAAAGTTAAAACGACCGCTGTATTTGTATCGTGCTTTATAATTTGAACCGGTACGTAATGCCCATGATCCGTTCGTAAAAATGTCGCCCTTAACTGTAAAATCAAAATAGTCGTTTGCCGCCCAATAGTATCCTCCATCGGTTAAACCAAACCCACGTACCTGCTCATCTCTGTAAGAAGGGAAAAGAAAACCCGAACTATACGAGCTGGTTGTAGGTATCATGGCAAACGGAACAAAAATTGGCAACTTCACATCTTCTACCACAAGATAGGCAGGTCCGGTAACTGTTTTTTTGCCCGGAATCACTTTTGCCTTGGTCAGATTCAAGTAAAAGTGAGGGTGATCATGATGGTCGCAAGTGGTGTACCTGGCATGCCGCATACAATACGAATCGTCCTCTATCTTTTTTGCTTTACTTCCAACAACAAAGCCTTCTCCCTGCTCGGTAACTATATGTTCTATGATGGCTTTTTCTGTCTCAAAATTGTATTTCATGCGTCGCATGGTATACTCTCCACTTGGATCGGTAAAAACAGGCAATCCAATTTCGTTTCCCAGCGAATCAGTTGTTCCGTATGCAATGGCCAGACTACTATCCAGGTCTAACTCTATTGTGTGGGCTTTTAAAAGGATATTCTGGTAACTGACTTCCGCATCCTTATAAAGGATCATTTTCCGGTTAGGAACAAAAATCGACTTTATCGAATCTGTTGCTTTATAATCAACCGTTGCATCTATTATAGTTACGCTGCCTTTTTTAATATTTGTTGTATCCTGTTGTGAAGTAACAATATTATCTTCTGCCAACACAGGTGTATCTTGTGCCTTGAGTCCTGTCGCAAATTGGGCTAAAATAGCCAGTGAAAATGTTAATATTGTTGTTTTGAGCATCTTATGTGCCTTACGATGTATTAGTGTCAAAGTGGTATTCATTTCTAGCGTCACAAAAATAAAGAAAAAATGCGCATACAATCATCCAGACTTGAAAATATGCAAGTTCTCAATCTTTTTAATGTGTTTATAATTTTTCTATTTTTGAACGGTAATAAAGTAAATGTATGACAATTTATTCAGTTAAGACACGCTTACTATTTCTTATATCAGTAGCCCTTTTATCTCTTTTTAACATTTCTTCCATAAGGGCTCAGGATTTAATAAAGTTTAAAACAGTTGTTATTGATGCTGGTCATGGAGGAAGGGATCCGGGGGCAATTGGTAAAATTTCAAAGGAAAAGGACATTGTTTTAAATGTCGCATTAAAGTTAGGTGCATACATCAACCAATACTTACCCGATGTTAAAGTTGTTTATACCCGGAGTAAGGACGTTTTTATACCTTTAAATAAACGTGCCGAGATTGCCAATAAAAACAAGGCCGATCTTTTTATATCTATTCATGCCAATGCTATTTCTACTTCTAAGATTTATGGAGCAGAAACATTTGTATTAGGATTGCACCGCACGAAGGAGAACCTCGAAGTGGCAAAGCTGGAGAACTCGGTAATTGTTCTTGAAGAAGATTATACAACTACTTATCAGGGTTTCGATCCCAATTCTGCCGAATCGTACATCATATTTGAATTGATGCAGAATATTCACATCGACCAAAGTATTTATATGGCTACTTTGGTACAAGATCAATTTAAAAATAGGGTTGGAAGAAAAGATCGCGGTGTTAAGCAAGCTGGATTCTTAGTGTTGCGCCAGGCTGCTATGCCGAGTGTTTTGGTAGAACTTGGTTTTCTAACGAACAATTCTGAGGAAAAATTCATTGCATCAGAAAAGGGACAAACATACCTTGCATCGGCCTTATTCAGAGCTGTTAGAGACTATAAAGAAGAATTTGACGCCAAAAGCAAAATGGAAGATGTAACGAGCAAAGCAAAGGCTCTGGAGGCATCTGAGATAATATATCGAATTCAAATTGCTTCTTCAAAAAAGGCCATTAAAGAGGGCTCTTTAATTTATAAGAAATTTGACGATGTCTGGTTTTACAATGATGGTCAGCGCTATAAGTACACGACTTTTAAGTCAGCTGATTTTGATAAAACCATGTCAAAACTAAAAGATGTAAGAGAACAAATAAAAGATGCATTTATTATTGCATTTAAAGGAGGCGAGCCGATTTCGTTGACCGAAGCTAAAAAACTTCAGGCGAATAAAAGCGATTTGTAATTGCTTGAGATATTTGTACTATATTCATCTAACAAACAACAGTAAATTATCATTAACCAATTCTAACGATGAAAAAAGAAATTAAAATAGGTATTACTGTACTTTGCGCAATGGTTATTATTATTTGGGGCTTTAATTTTCTCAAAGGGCGCAATATTATTGAAATTGGAAATTCCTATTATGGTGTCTATGATCGTATTGATGGACTAACAAAAGCAAGTCCTGTTTACTTCAGAGGATTTAAAATCGGATCGGTTCGTAATATTAATTTTCATCCACATGAACCTAATCGCTTTTTAGTTACGTTCGATTTTTTTGAAGATATTCTTCTTCCTGCTGATTCTAAAGCTCAAATTTACAGTCTTGACTTGATGGGATCAAAAGGGGTGCAGATAATTGCCGGTAACAGTGAAATTCCACTTCAATTAGGCGATACCTTAAATACTTCTGTGATGGGAGATTTAGCCGATAAGGTAAGTATGGAAGTATTGCCTCTTAAAGATAAAACTGAGCGACTCATTGTTAAGCTCGATACTGTTCTCACAAATATAGGCACGATGTTTAGTCAAGAGTCGGGGCGTTTTCATTCGAGTATGAGAAGTCTGGATAATTCTCTACGTAATTTTGAATCCATTTCACGGAACCTGGCTGCCAAAATGGAAGAGCAGGGGGAGGTAACACTTATGCTAAAACGTACCGATTCGATCATGGCCATGCTTAATGCACAGCGACCTTACATCGACACCACATTTTCAAGTTTAGCAGGATTCTCAAAGCAATTGGAACAGGCACAGATTGATAAAACAGTTGAACAGTTGACACTTACTTTAGCAACCACTCAAAGTTTGCTTGATAGCCTAAATAATGGTCAAGGATCATTGGGTAAATTAATGACCGATGAAGAGCTATATCATTCGTTAAATGATGTATCCAATAATCTTAATCGCTTGTTGATTGATTTCAGGCATAATCCTAAGCGCTATGTCAGTTTCTCCGCTATAAACATGGGAAAAAAGGTGGTTGTAACCGACAATGCTTATGGGGCCGGAGGTGTTGTTTTTGAAGTGGTCGTTAAAGAGTCGAAACAACCTGTAGAATTGAGTAAACAAGTACTTAATGGAAAGTACCGCATCTATGAAGATTATCGAAAATCGAAATACATTTACACACTTGGACAAACGAATAGTTTTGATGAAGCTCAAGAAATGTTAGATGAAGTTATCGAAATCTTTGACGAATCTAAAATTGTAGCTCTTGAAAACGGGGTGCCAATCAGCCTTAAAAAAGCACGAAAATTAGCTATGTAATAAAGTATAGTTATGTTTATTTTTAAAATGAAAATTATTCGTTGAATTTTTTTCATTTTTTTTTAACATTTTGCTCAAAAGGTTTAGAAACAGTGGGTTTGCAATATTAACCGAAAGTTAAGCTTTGGATTTATTCAGTTGATTTACTGAGATTTACGCTGATTATTTTTAATTGCCTGATTTATAGGGTCAAATTAAGGATTTTTAATTGTCAACAATTCATACGTTTTTTTTTCATTTTTTTTTTCACAAATTTTGTTTTTGCATTAAGGATAGTTATCAAACATAATTCTATAAAGGAAACAGAAAGAATGAAAGTCGATTACAATAAAATTTGGAGTAATTGTTTAAACGTAGTTAAAGACAACATACCTCAAATTAGCTATCAAACCTGGTTTGAACCCATTAAGCCGATCGCCCTTGAAAAGGATGTACTTACCATTCAGGTTCCAAGTCTTTTCTTCTATGAGTACTTAGAGGAGCAGTATATCGATCTTTTGAGTAAAATTTTGAGAAAAGAGCTTGGCAGTAATGCTAAGCTTGAATATAATGTAGTAATGGATAATGCGCATGTGGCCAATCGACAACCATATACGTTAAGTTTCCCAACCAGTAACAAAGCTGACCTGCGTAATCGACCAGTAAATGTTACAAGTGAGGAAAAGCCAGATATAAGAAATCCATTTGTGATTCCGGGAATTAAGCGTTTGAGTGTTGATCCGCAGCTTAATAACGACTATAACTTCGAAAACTTTGTAGAAGGCGAGTGCAACCGTTTGGCACGAAGTGCAAGTTTGGCTGTTGCTAAAAATCCTGGAAAAACAGCTTTTAACCCATTGTTTCTGTATGGTAACTCTGGTTTAGGAAAAACTCACCTTGCACAATCAATCGGTATTGAGGTAAAACGAAATATGCCTGAAAAAACAGTGCTTTATGTAAGTGCCAATAAATTTCAGACGCAGTTTACCGATTCAGTAAGGAATAACTCGCAAAATGACTTTATTAATTTCTATCAGATGATAGATGTATTAATAATTGACGATGTGCATGAGTTCGCCGGAAAGACTAAGACGCAAAATACATTCTTCCATATATTTAACCACCTGCACCAAACAGGAAAGCAATTAATTCTTACAAGTGATAAAGCGCCTGTTGAATTGCAAGGGCTGGAGGATCGATTACTATCAAGGTTTAAATGGGGGCTTGCTGCAGACTTGCAGATTCCTGATTTTGAAACACGGGTTTCTATTCTGAATAAGAAAATATACAAAGACGGACTGAAGGTTCCTGAAGAAGTCGTTTATTACATTGCCAGCAATGTGGTTAATAATGTCAGGGAGCTGGAAGGTGCACTTATATCGCTATTGGCACAGTCTACACTTACCAAAACTGAGATTACTTTTGAATGTGCCAAAGGGATTATTGACAAACTGGTTAAGAAAACTACGAAAGAGCTATCGATTGATTCAATTTCGCAAACTGTATGTGACTATTTCGGACTTGAGCTTGAAATTTTACAGTCGAAGACACGAAAGCGAGAAATTGTTCAGGCACGTCAAATAGCTATGTACTTTAGCAAGGGTCTAACTAATTCTTCATTGTCAATGATAGGCAGTAAGATAGGCAAGAAAGATCATGCCACAGTATTGCATGCCTGCAAAGCGATTAACAACCTGATTGAGACCGATAAAGATTTCAAAGGACAAATTAAAGAGATTGAGGCTCAATTAAAATCTTAAATTTCAGATTGATTTTAATCTAACAGGGGTTTAAT
>DIYS01000100.1 GCA_002429115.1 Saccharicrinis sp. UBA6048
CAACACCTCTACAAACTGTACATTTCAAATCAACAAATACCCAAATCAACAATTCAACACCCCCTAAACCCTGAACACTAAACTCTTCATCATACACCGCTTAAGGCTCGCATCTTATTTACAGATGGCTTATTAAGCTGCGATCCTTTCTATCCGCTTACTCTAAACCAAACGCCAGTTTAATCCCTTCTATTACCATTCCTGTGCCGATAATGGCCAGTATCAGCCCCATCAGCTTGCCAATGACTGCGATTAAATTATCGCCCACTTTCTTCACTATTTGTTCACTGAAAGAAAATGCCAAATAGGTTAGATAAATGATCAATGCAAATATGGCAACCACAATACCTATATGAATAAAATCAGCACCCGCTACACTATTCATCGCCGTTACAATGGTACCAGGGCCAGCCAGTATCGGTATGGCCAAGGGTGAAATTGCCAAGTTGTCGTTCGGCGCATTATCGTTGTGGTGAATCTTCGATTTTTTGGACATCAACATTTCAAATCCAACATAGAAAATCGGTATCCCTCCAGTCATTTTAAATGCCGGAATGGTTATACCAAACAGCTCGAATATATATTTACCGGCAATAATAAAAGTCACAACAATTATGAAGGCTGTAAGCGTTGAAGTTTTGGCAATCTTCTTTTTGCTATCTGCACTCTCACCTTCAACCAATCCTAAAAATATTGGCGTATTAGCGATTGGGTTCATAATGGCAAAAAAGCTTGTAAATACAGTTAAGGCGTAGGTAAATAGGTTATCCATTGTTTAATATTTAGAATTTGTGTCCTACGATGAAGTTAGAGAATATTTGGTAATAGTACTAAATCAGCTCTTTCCAAAATGAATGCGAGGTGCGAGATTAAGTACCCACCCGGTGCTAATTTGCAGCACATGCTTATAAAATCAAACACATAGACGCAGAGGCACGGAGATTTTGGAATGAATGCGGTGGTATTTAAACCCGTCTGGTTTTATTTTCAAGACCTTCATTTCTCTGCATTTTTCGTGCCCTCTGCGGTTAAAAATGATTCTAAAGAAATTAATTAGTTCAATTCGTAAAATTCGCGGACAACACCTCCACAAGCTGTAAATCCCAAATCAGCAATTAAGCAAATCAACCATTCACTAGCTCAACAATTCGAAAATTCCTTATTTTTGATAGCAAAGAAAATCGTTCATGTCACAATTAAAGATATACCGTGCCTCAGCCGGATCAGGTAAGACCTATACCCTTTCAGGTGAATTTATTAAGCTCTTGTTTCAAGACCCTCAAAGCTATCGAAGTATATTGGCGGTGACCTTCACCAATAAAGCTACAGCGGAAATGAAAAGCCGCATACTGGAGAATCTGCATGCCCTGGCCACTGCTTCTCAGCCCGATTATCTGGATGAGCTGATGAAAATCCATGATAAGCCTGAAGCCTACATTCGAAAGGTTGCAAAAAGCCTATTGATCAATATCCTGAATGATTTTTCGAAATTCTCTATTAATACCATCGATAGCTTTTTCCAGAAGGTCATTCGCTCCTTTGCCTATGAGGCCAACCTGCCGGCCAATTTCAAGGTAGAGCTGGATTCGGAGCGCATTCTTTCACAAGCCGTCGATAATCTGCTTCGCGAACTGGAACTTAAGGGAAATGAAGATCTTAAGGAGTGGCTGATCAAGCATACCCTCTCGAAGATTGAAGAAGGCAAAGACTGGAATATTGCACAGGAGCTTAACACTCTGGGTAAAGAAGTATTTAAGGAGGAGTTTCAAAGCCTCAAGCCTGAGGTATTAGAGAAACTGCGTGATAAGAAGCTGCTCAACAGCTATCGCTATACTTTAAAAAAGTTTTGTGACCAATTTGAGGAAAGTATTCAGAAAGCGGCTCAAAGTGGAATAGATGCCTTAAAAACTTATGCTGTCAATTGGGATATATTACAGGGTAAATCACGTTCGCCACTTAAAAAGCTGGAAAAGCTTGTCAATGTAAGCAAAACAGCCGATTACCTTGAGATACTCAAGCTGGAGTCATTGGTTGATAATCCGGAGGCCTGCTTTCACAGTAAAAACTCAGAGTCGGACAATAGCATTATCATCGACTCCTTTAATGGCGGATTAAACGATGCTTTGAAAGAACTGGTGACCATGCTCAACGAGCGCAAAACCAATTATTTTACCGCTAAGGCCATCCTATCAAACTTAAATGCCCTGGGCATTACCACAGATATAGCCCTTAAAGTCAATGAGCTGGCTCGTAATGAGAATTTATTTCTATTGGCCGATGCCAACCGTCTCTTGCACGAGATTATTGACGAAAACGAAGCCCCATTTATTTATGAGAAAACGGGCACACGCTTTCAGCATTATATGATAGATGAGTTTCAGGATACGTCACGCCTACAGTGGAGCAACTTCAAGCCTTTACTGCAAAACAGTGTGAGCGATGGTAATACGGCTTTGATCGTGGGTGATGTTAAACAATCGATCTACCGCTGGCGTAATTCCGACTGGAAATTGTTGAGCGACCAGGTGAATATTGATTTTGCCGCCCACGGTATTAATCCGATGACGCTGGACACCAACTGGCGAAGTACAGAAAATGTCATCACCTTCAATAACATCGTGTTTGCCGGTGCATCGCGTATGTTGCAACATGAGTTTATTAATTCATCGAAAGAAGCCATTGCCGAAGAAGATATACCGGCCGACCTGCAACAAAAGATAAGCATTGCCTATAACGACACCGTGCAACAGGTATCAGCCAAGTCGGTGGGCTCGGGCGGATTTATACATTTGGGCTTTCTGAATGGTAAAAACGCTGAGTTCAGAGCCAATGCCACCGAAGAAGCGGTTATACAAATAGAACGCCTGCTCGAAAAAGGCTATCAATACGAGGATATTTGCATCCTTGTGCGACGTAAAAGCGAAGGACAGGAAATTTCAGAAGCATTGCTGTCGGGTATCTACTCGCCTAAAGAGCAGAAACATCCGGTGATTTCTAACGAGACCTTATTACTCAGCAGTTCACCGGCGGTCAACCTGGTTATTCAGCAGATAAAATACATACAAGACCCCGACAATGAGGTTTTCGAAGCCTTTATCAAGCTCTATAGCCATTTTTACCAGAGCCATGACCTGGATGATATATCCACCTGTGAAACGACAGTTTTACACGATGAAAACCAATCGCGCTTCGATGATCTTTCGATGCAGCTGCTGGAACTTAAAGGACAACCTCTGTTTGAGATGGCCGAAGCACTGGTACGTCGATTACCTGATAACCTGCATCAGAACCAGTTTGTCTTTCTACAGGGATTTTTGGATGCCGTGCGTGACTATGTTACCAACTACTCGGTGAATGCCCACGATTTTATCAATTGGTGGGATGATAAAGGACATAGCACCGCCATCTCAGTGCCCGAAGGACAGAATGCCATTAACGTGATGACGATTCACAAATCGAAAGGTCTGGAGTTTAAAGCGGTGGTTATTCCTTATTGCAACTGGGATATCGACGACAAAGGCCACAGCAGTCTGGTATGGTGTCGTCCGCAAATCGAACCTTTCAATGAGCTGGAACTGTTACCGGTCAATTATTCGTCAAACCTGCTACATACAATCTTTATCGAGGAATATCTGACCGAGCGACTGCATCAATTTGTTGATAATCTCAATCTCTTATATGTGGCACTCACCCGTGCCGAAGAGAGCTTGGTTATACTGGGCGAAAAACCTGCCAAAACAGGTGGGTTGAAGAACGTTTCCCATTTGTTACTCCGGCTGATCAACCAGTTTAATATGCTGTCGGGTATTGATGAGCAATTGATCAAACAGCTGACCGATAGTTGGAACGATGAAGAGTCTGTCTTTGAATTTGGTCGTATCCCAAAGCAAAAAGCCAAAGCCGCAGAAACGAAGGTTCAGGCAACTCAGTTTAAAACCACTGAGTACGGTTCGCGCATTAAGATACACCCGGAAAGTGCGGCGATGAACACACCTGACAGCCTTAAACATATTAAGCACGGTAAGCTGATGCACCGCCTCTTTGAGTTAATCGTTTATGCCGACGATGTGGATACCGCCATTACTAAGCTCGTACTTAACGGTCAGCTTAAGACATCGGATAAAGAGAGTGTGCGCAAGTTTGTCGGCAGCAAGATCAATCAGGAAAATGTAAAGAGTTGGTTTAGCAAAGAAAATAAGGTCATCAATGAAGGAACGATCATGGTACCAACAGGCACGTATCGTCCCGATAGGGTCATCATTAATGATGATATAGTAACAGTAGTCGACTACAAATTTGGTGAGCTAAAACAGGAGAAACATGCACTTCAGGTAAAGCGCTACATGGACTTGCTTAAAAAGATGGGCTATAACTCTATCAAAGGCTATATCTGGTACCTACGCAATGAGGATGAAGTGATTGATGTCACTGATCAGGCTGTGCAGGGAAGCCTATTTTAAGTGAAAAGTGAATAATGAAAAGTGAAGAGTAAAAGTTTAAGCGAAGGGTGGTGAGCGAAAAACTAAAAGTGAAAAGTCGAATGGCTAACCAAACCAAAAATCTAAAAATATGAAAAGTAGTCCTTTGAAGGATAAAAGTTATCAGTTTGCAATTCAAATTGTTGAACTGGCACGTGAGTTACAGCACAATAAGGAATTCGTTATTAGTCGTCAGGTTCTTAGGAGCGGAACTGCTGTTGGTGCTTTGATCAGGGAAGCTGAATTTGCACAAAGTAAACCAGATTTTATTAGTAAAATGAGCATAGCCCTTAAAGAAGCTAATGAAACTGACTTCTGGCTAAATCTCTTGTTTGATACGAGCTACATAACCCAAATCCAATATGACGCTTTAATTAATCCGTGTAAAGAACTAATAGCTATGCTTGTTGCAACAGTCAACACCACAAAATCAAGGCTCAATAAAACCTGATTTTTCACTTTTAGTTTTTCTCCTTTCACTTAAATCTTCACTTATCCCTATTCACTATTAACTTTTAGTTTTTCACTATTATCTTTTCACTTAGTAAATAACTTGCGGACGCTTTCTTGCATTCGCCCAGGTGTTATCCATTTCAAAAAGGTCGTAATCAGGCCAATCTTTTACGCTACGTAAGCCACGATCCATCATACGAGAGATGTCGTTAGCCAAAGCAGGACCTTTCCAGCTGCCGGTATTAAACAGAACTACATACGATAAACCATCATCTTTACGAACTAAAAGTGCCGATGTTCCCGCCAAAGTACCTGTACGATACCAGGCATTGGAGCGTATACGGCGCCATCCCAGCGGACCATAATCGTTTTGCTCCGGATCAACCATTCGCTGAATACTTTCCGGTTGTAGAAAATCAGGGTATGAGTCAAAGCCATCAATGGCCAGCATCAATTTCATCAGATCGGTAGATGAGGCAATCCAACCGCCTGCAGCACCCAATGCATACATATCATTGCCACCATAAGTTCGCAGCACCTCTCCTTCAGCACCACTATGATCGGCTACATAAAAGGTAGGAGTCGGCTCATAATATTTAACTTCCAGCTCGGCCCTTTCATATAAGTGACTGCCACCAATACGCATATCGAAAATACCCAATGGATACAATAAGTTGGTTTGAATGTACTTCTCATAATCCATTCCTGATGCTTTCGCAATCACCTCACCCAATACCATATATCCCAGATTAGAATAATAAGAGCCTTGTCCTGGCGTAAAGTGCAGTCGTTTGTTTAGTACAAATCGAATGATATCGGATTTACTGACTGGTAAATCTTTCTTTAATGAGCGCGCCACAGTTGTTGGCATAAACATCTGATCACCCCAACGAGTGGTCCATCCACCGCTATGCTCCAACAGGTGACGAACCGTAATATCTTCCACACGCTTATCACGATAATTCAGATAAGCAGAGTCGTTTAATAATCCTTCAGCACCGAATACTTTATCATCGAGTTGAAGTGCCCCCTGCTCCTGCAAGCGCATCACACCAGCCGCTGTAATAAGCTTTGATACACTGGCTATTCTGAATAAATGACTTGGTTCAACGGTTGTTTCTGATTCCTTATCTGCATACCCAAACCCTTTGGCATAAATAAGTTTTCCTTCTTTGGCAACAGCCACAGAAGCACCTTCCAGCATTTCACGTCGCATAAAACGATCCATCTGCTTTTCCAATCCATGAAACTCCTCGTTCTCAGAAACAAATCCGGGTAAATGAAAAGAGGTGGCATTATTACTTGGAGGGTTGAAATCACTGCCGTACGACTCAGTTACAGGGTTGACCATTGATGATGTCACCCAAATGGTACTGGCTAAACCAAAGGTAATAACTGCTTTATATAAAAACTTCATTAAACGTCTATTCTATTCAGCAACAAAAATAATGGTTTCATCTGAGCAATAAAATTATCGAATCAATAATTCTATCTTTCATGACCCTACCTATAATTTGCAAGCTTTTACTATTTCCCGCTGATTACGCAGATTACCACAGAACTTTTCCGATTTTATGATATTAGTTTACCATTTGAGAGATTATACTTTCAGCGAAAATTTGCGTTATCTGCGGGCTGTAAAATTCCGTAAGCGGAATTAAGGCACTAAAATAAATCCTAAATTTCTTTAAAAGGCTTGATACTACAACCAATTGCCTTAGTTACAGCAGGCTCGGCCTTCTTACCTTTATTGACAGCAGAAATAGCATCTTCAAGATATTTAACCTTTACGCCAGAAGCTTCCTGCGGACTATCATCAATGGCACCTATATAAGCGACTTTAAACTGCTTACCTTCCTTGTCTAACAAAAATACATGAGGCGTTTTAGTTGCTCCATATTCCTCATAAACACCCTCATTATCCAGCAAATAAGGTAACTTATAGTTCTTCTTCACCATGTGCGAAAAGCCATCTACTTCAAATTTCACAGAATCATTGGGATTGATCGCAACCACAGGAAATCCTTTTGATGCATAATTCTTATGAAGCTCATTAATACGTTCCTCATAAAATACCGCATAAGGACAATGATTACAGGTGAAGATTAAAATCACACCTTCCTGGTCATTATAATCCGACAAAGCCACCTTCTGGTAGTCGGTGTTTATCAGTTTGAAATCGGGAGCAGTATCTCCCACTTTTAGCTGGGCTGATGCAGCTATTGATACAATTAATGCAGCAAGTAGTACAATTTGTTTCATAGT